>NZ_CP066744.1:2105000-2394777 GCF_016458825.1 Miniphocaeibacter halophilus | reverse complement strand
AAAAACATCTACATTATGTGTAGATGTTTTTTATTGTATTTGAGATTAATGACTCTTTATCAAATGGTGTAGATGAAGATTTTTATTTTTTCACTAATACCATTAATTATAGAAACTCTAGTTGTCCTATTCCAAAAGATGTAAAAATTCCAGAATAAATAATAAAAATTAATTATATTATTATTTAAATTTATGAGGAATAGTTTTTATAAGACTATTCCTTTTTTATTGGAATATTTATTTAATATAGTTGAGATTATATTGCTTTATATACTATAATTGAATAAGAAGAAAAAATTAAGGGGAAGTTTATGACGAATGTAAAAAATATAAAAAATGTAAAATATAAGATACCGGAAAAATATTTACTTGTATATTTATTAGGGATTTATTTAATAATTGTTTCTTTATTTTTTGATTCTCCTAAAGATATTTTAAATGGGTTAAAGAACATTATCCTTTCTCCTGATAATTTAATCACAGATTACGTAAAAGTTGGAGGAATGGGTGGAGCATATTTTAATAGTGGAGTTTTAACGATTTTATCTACCTTTTTAGTGCGAAAGACTGGAGCTACTTTAAATGGACCTTTAATAGCAGCTATTTTCACTGTTTGTGGTTTTTCTTTTTTTGGGAAAAATATTTTTAACTCTATTCCTATTACATTGGGAGTTTATTTATATTCAAAATTTGAAAAGACAGAGTTTAAAAATTATTTACTGCCAGCCTTATTTGGTTCTGCTTTAGGACCTTTAGTTGGTGAAATTGCTTTTGGATTTGGTATTCCTTTAAGTAAATCTATTTTTTTTGCATATTTAGCAGGAATTATAGTAGGTTTTGTTTTACCACCTCTTTCACAAGCCTTTTTAAGATTTCATCAAGGATTTAATCTGTATAATGTTGGATTTACAGCAGGTATGGTAGGTATGTTTGCTACAGCAGTTTTAAAGATGTTTGATATGGAGGTAGAAACTGTTAATATTATTTCTTCAGGAAACAATATTAAACATGCTATAGTTTTTTATTTTTGTTTTATTTTGATGATAATTATTGGATTTATTTTAAATAATAAGTCTTTTAAAAACTATAAAGAGCTTTTAAAAAACACTGGTCAATTAATGGCTGATTTTATTAGTTTATATGGATTTCCTATAACTTTGATAAATATGGGAATTATGGGAATAATCGGTACAACATTCATTTTAATTATTGGTGGGGACTTAACAGGCCCAACAGTAGGTGGTATTTTAACTATTGTAGGATTTGCTGCTTTTGGTAAACATCCTAAAAATACCATTCCTATATTAATAGGTGTTCGATTAGCTACTTTCTTAAATACATATGATAGTTTAAGCGCTAGTACATTATTAGCAGCCTTGTTTGGTACAACACTTGCACCAATTGCTGGTAAATATGGTGTATCGGCAGGAATATTTGCAGGCTTTTGTCATGCTGCTTTAGTAGCTAATGTTGGATATTTACATGGTGGTATGAATTTATATAATAATGGGTTCTCTGGTGGTTTTATAGCAGCTACTTTGGTTCCTATTTTCGATTCTATTATATCTGCTATTGAAAGGAGAAAAAGATATTATGAAAAGCAGTGATGCGGTTGTATCAAAAAGAATTACTAATTCAGTATTAAATTATATGATAGAACATGGAGTAGAGGATATTACAATTAGATTAAAAGTAAATGACGATAAAATTACTATTATAGCCGAAGGAAATACAGATAGAAAACCTAATGATTTAGATGAATTAAATAGCTTAATCAATCAGAAAAGAATTTCTACTTTAGAAGAGTATTATAGCACTTTATTAGGATATAGTGACAATGTTAACGATATTGATTTACTAGGCTCTATGGTCGATGAAGGCTGTATTAACTACAGTGATAATCTACTAACTTTTTACGCAATGAGAATTTCTAATTAATTGTAGATATTTCGTAGAAATTTATTGTCCTTGTCTATGTTATAATCTATTTATATCAAAGGAGGTATAGATGAATAATAAGATTAAAAAAATATTATTAGGAGTAATGACTTTTTCAATTCTAGCAAGTTCTACAGTTCCATCATTTGCTAATGAAATAGATACAGAAGTAATAAATGAAAGATGGGGTAAACCTACCTATGTTTATGGTGGTTCATTAAAAAGTGGCCAAATAGATGAAACAATGAAATTATTAGGAATTAAAAATAAGGATAATGTTAACACTATAAAAGTAACTTATGATGATTTAATTAAATATATTGGTGGAGATCCAAATAATCCAGGAAATATGATTTCTTCAGTATTAGTTACAAAAGAAAACTCCGGTAAAGGGGTAAATGTAGTTATTAAAACTCCTAAAAATATTACAGAAATAACAGAAGAACAATACGCAAATGCCAGTATTACAGCAGGGGTTGAAGATGCAACAATTTTAGTAGGCGCTGTTAGACCGGTTACTGGAGAATCAGCTTTAACAGGTGTTTATAAGGCTTTTGAAGCTAATGGTGAAGTGTTGGATACTGAAAGAATGGAAGTGGCACAAGAAGAACTTGATACAGTAAATGAAATTTCTCAAGAAAATAAAGATACTAAAGGTTTTTCTAGTGATGAGTTAAATAATGCAATTACAGATATAAAAACTGAACTTGCTGATATAAGTGAAAAACAGGATAAAATTCCTACAATAGATGAAATAAGACAAGTTGTTGAAGAATCCTTAGAAAAATATGACTTAGATAATATTGTTACACAGGAACAAATGGATAAATTGATTTCTTACTTTAAAAAATATGTTAATACCGATGCTTTAACATCAGAAGAAGTATTAAATCAATTGAATAAGTGGAAGGATAAAATTGTAGACGGAGCTAAGGATTTATATAATGAAGCTGAAAAAAGTGGTTTATTAGATAAGATTTCAGCCTTCTTTAAAGATGTATACAATAAAATAATAAATTTATTTGAATAAAGAATAGGATATTTCCTGTTCTTTATTTATTTTTAAAATATATAGTAAAAAATAGTAGCAATTATATTAAAAAACCTTTAAATACAATAAATTAGGGTAGTTCATACTATAGTGTTTAATAATTAAGGATATTAGGGTATAATATATAAGCGAACAATTGTTCAAAGAGGTGAAATATGAAATTTAAATTAAATTCAGATTTTAAACCTACTGGTGATCAACCGGAGGCTATAGATAAATTAGTAGATGGAATTAATAAGAACATGAAGGCCCAAACACTAAAGGGTGTAACAGGTTCAGGTAAGACTTTTACAATGGCTAATATTATTGAAAAAGTTCAAAAACCAACCTTGGTAATTGCACATAATAAAACATTAGCATATCAATTAGCTAGTGAATTTAGGGAATTTTTTCCAGATAATGCCGTTGAATTTTTTGTTAGTTATTATGATTACTATCAACCGGAAGCCTATGTTCCTCAAAGTGACACCTATATAGAGAAGGATAGTTCTATAAATGATGAAATAGATAAATTACGACATTCAGCAACTATGGCTCTTTTTGAAAGAAAGGATGTTATTATAGTTGCTTCAGTTTCATGTATTTATGGTTTAGGGGACCCTATTGATTATGAAAATTTAGTTGTTTCATTAAGGCCAGGCATGATTAAGGATAGAGATGAAGTAATGCGAAAATTAGTTGATATTCAATATGTTAGAAATGATATTAACTTTACTAGAGGTACTTTTAGAGTTAGAGGGGATAGTCTAGATATTTTTCCAGCATCACAAGATGAAAATAGTGTAAGAGTAGAATTTTTTGGAGATGAAATTGATAGAATTACAGAAATTAATTCTTTAACAGGAGAAATAATAGGTACTAGAAATCATATAGCTATTTATCCTGCTTCTCACTTTGCTACATCGGAAGAAAAAGTAAAAAAGGCATTGGTAACTATTGAGGAAGAATTAGAAGAAAGAATTAAATATTTTAAAGATAATAATCAATTATTGGAAGCTCAAAGAATTGAACAAAGAACAAATTATGATTTAGAAATGCTTTCAGAAATGGGTTTTTGTACTGGTATAGAAAATTATTCAAGACATTTAAGTGGAAGAGAAGCCGGTTCAAGACCCTATACGTTAATTGATTATTTTCCAGATGATTTTTTAATTATTGTTGATGAATCCCATGTTACACTACCACAAATAAGAGGAATGTATGAAGGGGATAAGTCAAGAAAGACAAATCTAGTTGACTATGGATTTAGATTACCTTCTGCATTGGATAATAGACCTTTAAAATTTAATGAATTTGAATCTATGATAAATCAAATTCTATTTGTATCTGCCACTCCTGGACCTTACGAAAAAGAGCACGAGGAACAGGTTGTAGAGCAAATTATTAGACCAACGGGATTATTGGATCCGAAAGTTGAAGTTAGACCGACAAAAGGTCAAATTGATGATTTAGTTACAGAAATATATAAGAATATAGAAAAGAAGGAAAGAATCTTAATAACTACCTTAACTAAAAAAATGGCAGAAGATCTTACAAAATATTTAGAAGAACTGGATATTAAAGTAACCTATCTTCATTCTGATATTGATACTTTAGAGAGAATGGAAATTATTAGGGATTTAAGATTGGGTAAATATGATGTTTTAGTAGGTATTAATCTATTAAGAGAAGGGTTGGACCTGCCGGAAGTGTCTTTAATTGCCATACTCGATGCAGATAAGGAAGGTTTTTTAAGATCGGAAACTTCTTTAATACAAACAATAGGAAGAGCTGCTAGAAATGTAGATGGAAGGGTAATAATGTATGGAGATAATATTACCAGATCTATGGAGTCGGCAATTTTTGAAACGAATAGAAGACGAGAAATACAAGATAAATACAATAAAGAACATGGTATAACGCCAAAATCCATTAATAAGGAAATTAGAGATACTATATCTGTTACACAAGTAGCAGAAGAATTATCAGAATATAAATTTGAAAGTGATACTATTACAAGAGAGGATATTAATAATTTAATTATTAGTATGGAAGAGGAAATGTATAAGGCAGCAGAAGCTTTGGAATTTGAAAGAGCTGCTAATTTAAGAGATGAAATTAGAAAATTAAAGAAGGATTTTTAGCAGGTGATAAATTGAGTTTAGATAAAATAGTTATAAAAGGTGCTAAAGAAAATAATTTAAGAGATGTAAGTTTAGTAATACCTAGAGATAAAATGATAGTGTTTACCGGATTAAGTGGATCCGGTAAATCATCCTTGGCTTTTGATACTATATATGCCGAAGGCCAAAGAAGATATGTAGAATCCCTATCTAGTTATGCAAGGCAGTTTTTAGGTCAAATGGAAAAACCGAATGTAGAGTCAATAGAAGGATTATCGCCTTCTATTTCTATTGACCAAAAAACCACAAGTAAAAATCCACGTTCAACTGTTGGAACAGTTACAGAGATCTATGATTATTTAAGACTTCTCTATGCTAGAATCGGAACGCCTTTTTGTCCAGTTTGTGGAAAGAAAATAACAAGTCAAACAATTGATCAAATGGTAGACAAGGTAAAAACACTTCCAGAAAGAACTAGAATTCAAATATTGGCACCGGTTGTTAAAGGTAAGAAAGGTGAACATGTACGATTACTTGAAAATATGAAAAAAGAAGGATACATTCGTACAATTATAGATGATGAACTATATGAGCTTAGTGAAGAAATAAAATTAGAAAAAAATAAAAAACACAATATAGATATAGTTATAGATAGAATAATAGTAAAAGAAGGAATAGATGCACGTTTAGCTGACTCTATTGAAGCAGCTTTGAAATTAGCTGAAGGAATAGTTAAAATTCAAGTAATTGATGGTGATACCATGGTTCTAAGTTCAAAGAAAACCTGTCCTGATGGACATATTTCCTATGATGAAATAGAACCAAGGTCATTTTCATTTAATAATCCCTTTGGTATGTGTCCGGAATGTCATGGATTAGGATTTCATACAGAAATTGATAAGGATTTAATAATTCCTAATTATAATTTGTCTTTTATAGAAGGGGCAATAGAACCTTTCGCAACATCTAAGGAAGGAACTTATTATTATGAAATATTAAAAGCAATATTTGAAAAATATAAATATCCTTTAGATAAACCTTTAAACGAAGCACCGGAAGGACTTATTGATGAAATTTTATATGGTACAGGTGATGAAGATTTAGAATTTTCCTTTGATAGTCATTTTGGTGGTTGGAAAAAATATAAGGGTCCCTTTGAAGGTATAATTAGAAACCTTGAAAGAAGATACAACCAAACAAGTGAGGCTACGAAAGATAGAATTAGTGAATATATGACAGTAATTGAATGTAAAAAATGTCATGGTAAAAGACTAAAGGATGAGTATCTTTCAATAAAAATCAATGAAGAAAACATAATAGATATAACCGATATGGCAGTTCAAGATTCATTGGAATGGTTTAAGAAAATAAGACTAAACAATCAAGAAAAATTAATCGGTTCTGAAATTATTAAAGAAATAATATCTAGACTACAATTTCTTCAAGATGTTGGTCTAGAGTATTTAACCTTATCAAGAGCATCAGGAACTCTATCTGGAGGAGAATCTCAAAGAATTAGACTTGCAACTCAAATTGGCTCTGCCTTAGTTGGGGTTTGTTATGTACTAGATGAACCGAGTATAGGCTTACATCAAAGAGATAATGATAGGCTATTAGAAGCCTTAAGAGGCTTAACTGATATTGGAAACACCTTAATTGTTGTCGAACATGATGAAGATACGATGAGAGTAGCAGATCATATTGTAGATATTGGACCAGGTGCAGGAATTCATGGTGGTGAAATAGTAGCTCAAGGCACAATAGAAGATATAATTGATACTCCTAATTCAATAACAGGACAGTATCTATCTGGAAAGAAAAAAATTGAAGTTCCTACTGAAAGAAGAAAACCAAAAGACTTTGTTACCTTAACAGGATGTAAAGAAAATAATCTTAAAAATATTACTGCTAAATTTCCTTTAGGAGTATTTACTTGTGTAACAGGAGTATCTGGTTCAGGGAAAAGTAGTTTAGTAAATGAAATATTGTATAAAATATTAGCAAAGGAATTAAATAGGGCTAAGTTAAAACCAGGTAAGTATAAATCCATTAAAGGATTGGATAAATTGGATAAAGTAATACAAATAGACCAATCTCCAATAGGGAGAACTCCAAGGTCAAATCCGGCGACATATACAAAGGTATTTGATCAAATCAGGGATTTATTTGCTTCAACAACAGAAGCTAAACTAAGAGGCTATAAAAAGGGGCGTTTTAGTTTTAATGTTAAAGGTGGAAGATGTGAAGCTTGCCGTGGAGATGGAACGGTTAAAGTAGAAATGCACTTTTTACCGGATATATATGTACCTTGTGAAGTGTGTCATGGTAAAAGATATAATAGAGAAACTCTTCAAGTAAAATATAAGGGAAAAAATATTTCCGATATTTTAGACATGACAGTAGAAGAGGGAGTAAAGTTTTTTGAGAACCTACCTTCTATATCAAGAAAACTGGAAACTTTAAATGATGTTGGTTTGGGGTATATAAAGATTGGACAACCTTCTACAGAATTATCAGGAGGAGAAGCCCAAAGGGTAAAATTAGCATCGGAGTTAAGTAAGAGATCAACAGGAAAGACAATATATATTCTTGATGAACCTACTACCGGACTTCATACTGCTGATATTCACAAATTAATAAAAGTATTGGAATTGCTTGTTGAACAGGGAAATACAGTAATTGTAATAGAACATAATCTAGATGTAATAAAAACAGCAGATTATATTATTGATTTAGGCCCGGAAGGTGGAGATGGTGGTGGAGAAATAATAGCTACCGGAACACCGGAGGACATTATTAAAGTTGATAAGTCCTATACAGGACAGTTTTTGAAAAAAGTATTATAGGAGGAAAAAATGAGTAAGGTAATTATTTTGTTAGCTGATGGAATAGAGGAAGTAGAAGCATTAACACAAGTTGACTATTTAAGAAGAGTTGGAATTGAAGTGGATATGGTTTCAGTATCAGATAGCTTAACAATTACTGGAGCTCACAATATAGTATTTCAGGCTGAAAAGTTTTTAAAGGATATTGATTTTGAAGAATATGATGGAATAATAATTCCAGGTGGATTAGAAGGCGTAGAGAACCTTATGGCAGATGCTAGGGTATTAGAAACTGTAAAAAATATGCATTTAGCTAGAAAGATGATAGCAGCAATCTGTGCCGGACCTTTAGTTTTAAACAAAGCTGGAATATTAGATGAAAGACGTTACACTTGCTATACAGGAATAGAAAATAGGATTTTAAATGGTAGACATAGAAATGAAGCGGTAGTAATAGATGATAATATAATAACAGCAGCAGGACCAGCCTACGCACAAAAATTTGCATTTAATATTGTAAAGGACTTACTAGGAAGAAATGCTGTTAAAGAACTTAAAAAGGACATATTATATAAAAGATATTAAAAGGCTGTATTACACAGCCTTTTAATTTGCCTATTTTTATGGATATTTAATACTTAAAGTGTGTATTAAATAATTATAAGATTTATCATATATAGTATCTGTCTTATTATTACCATTATCAAAAGTTAAAGTTTCTAAATTTTTAGGAACTTCATATTTTATAAAAAATTTAGGAGATTTTTCAATAAAACCTTCATTAATATATTCTTTATCTTTTAAAAAATATTGCCTTATTACAATATTTGAATTATCTACCTTAGAAAAATTAATCTTCTTATAGGTAAAAATTATATCTTCATTAAATTTAAAGAAACTTTCCTCGTTATACTTTCCCAAATATTCAACAGGTATATATTCCTCTATATATTCATATAATGGGTTCTCTTCAAAGGTATCTAAAAAATAACCTTTTTGGTATAAACTTAATTCATTTTTTAAATAAAATTTCTTATATCCAAATACATATTGATAACTTCTTGTTGCTGCTGTATTTAATGAAATTAGATTATTGTAGGGTTTTAAGTAAATAAAAAAGCCTAGAAGGGTTACAGATGAAATAAGAAATAAAACTGTAGAAATTATTTTTGCAATTTTGCCAGAATAAATTAAATTATAGATAAAGACAAATAATATTATGCCTGAAATTGTTAAAGTTATTAAGAAAGGTATTCCAGACAAGTACTCTAGTTTTCTAAATTCATTTATATTCATACAATCACTTCCCTAAATAATTAACTACTAATGTTATAATAACATATATGGGAGATGATAAACATGTATAAATTTAACCCTAATTTGTATACAGATGTAAGAATAGAAAACAATATTTCCACTAGAATAAGAATAGAAAATAATACTATAGTGGAAAATAAAGAATATAGTGAAAGTGGAGTAATTGTAAGGGTTTTTGATGGTGAATTATGGTATACCAGCTCTATAACAAATTTTGATAGTATTCAAAAAGAAATAGACTATTTGTCTAAATTAGCCAAGGAAAACCCAAATATAAATGAAAATAAAATCGTCAATAAATATGAAGTGAATAGGGATAAACTGATTCAATTTGAAAGTATTTTAGGGATTGAAAATAGAGAAAAGGAAAATTTAATATCGGATTATAATAAATTTTTAAACTCAGAAGAAAATATTATTCCTAAACATTTATTATATATTGATAATTATATAAGAAAACATATAATTACTAGTAAAGGTACAGATGTTGAATACGATTATGCTGAATGTTCTGTTAATATAAGCTATTATGTAAAAAGTAAAGATAATAATCCACAATGTTTTAAAAAAGTATTTAAACATGATTTTAATGAATTAAAGAATAAATATGATGAACTAGAAAAGGATATTGAAAAAAACATAGAATTTTATAATGAGGCAAAACCTATTAGTCCAAACGAATATACCTGTATATTATCACCTATGGCTGCAGGGATATTTGCCCATGAAAGTTTTGGACATAAAAGTGAAGCAGATTTTATGGTTGGAGATGAAAAAATGTTAGATGAATGGGCAATAGGTAAAAAAGTAGGTTCAGATATTTTAAACATTGTAGATTGTGGCAATGAAATTAATTCAGGATTTGTACCTTATGATGATGAAGGTAATAAAAGTAAAAAAACATATTTAATAAAAAATGGTATTTTAATGGGGAGACTACATTCTTCTGAAACAAGTGCTTTATTAGATGAAGAAGTTACAGGAAACGCTAGAGCAGTTAACTTTGAATTTGATTCAATTGTAAGAATGACTTCAACTTTTATTGAAGGAGGAAATATGACAGTAGAGGAATTATTTTCTTCAGTAAAAAATGGAATATATATAGATACAGTTAATCATGGTTCCGGCATGAGCACATTTACACTAGCACCTCAAAGAGCATATTTAATAAAAGATGGAAAAATTTCAAGTCCTGTATTAATATCGGTAATTACTGGTAATGTAATGAGGACCTTAAATGAAATAACGGGTGTTTCAAATGAAGTAGAAATAATATCAGGTACTGCTTGTGGTAAAAATGACCAGTTTCCTTTGAGAGTAGCAGTTGGAGGACCATATATAAAAGTAAATAAATTGCAAGTAAGTTAGGTGGAATATGATTAAAGAATTGTACATAAAAAGAGAAAAACAAATTATTGCAAATATATTGAATAATAAAATTAATAAGATTAGTAGAAAAGATAGGAAAAATAATTCTATACGATATTATGATGGAAGTAATATAGGGTTTTATAGTTTTTTAGGAGAAGATAATAAAGAGTATTATGAGAAAGCTAAAAATAATTTAAGAAAAAATATTAAATATGAAGAAGAGATAACGAAGAATATTGTTAGAAAAAATAGCATTAACTATGAAGAAGAGATAACGAAGAATATTGTTAGAAAAAATAGCATTAACTATGAAGAAGAGATAACGAAGAATATTGTTAGAAAAAATAGCATTAACTATGAATATAATGAAGAAGAGTTTATAAATAAAGCTAAAAAATTAATATTTGAATTAAATAAGAAGTTTCCGGAGTTTATTTTTTCTAATAATATTAAAATGTTTAATACTAAATATGAGTTAATAAATGATTTAAATACAGATTTATATGATGAAGATTTTTTCTACCTTTTTATTATTTTGATTAAACATAGAAAATCTATTAATGTCTTTGATTCCGGTTTTTTAGACATTTCAAGAGAATTTAATATAAGAGATTCTATAAGTAAAATAAGTAAGATATTAACTAAATTTGAAATTAAGGTGGATTTACCAAAGGAAAGTAAAATACCTATTATATTTAATAATGTTAATTTTGATAACAAGCTAATTCAATGGTTAAATCCAAAGAATATAGAAGCGGGAAATTCTGAACTTAGAAATAAAGAAGGAAAACAGATTTTTAATAGTAAACTTAATATAACAATTAACAGAACAAAAGAAAATTTCGACACTCCATTTTTTGATCTAGAGGGAAGTGTAATAGAAAACGACAAATTCTATTTAATTAAAAATGGAATATTTATACAAGGTTACGCTGATAAAGCAATTTCTAGTAAATATAATATAAAAAATACTGCAGCAGCTTTTGGGGAATATAATGACTTACCAAGTATAGATAAGGCACAAATTCATTTTGAAAATACAGCAGATTCTTTAAAGAAATTATTAGGAAGTGAAAGAGCAATATATGTAGATATATATCAAGGCGGGGATTATAATGAAAAAGGCGATTATTCCACACCTATTCAAAGTGCATATCTATATGAAGATGGAGAAATTATAGGTAGACTACCGGAATTTTCAGCATATAATAATATATATGAAATGTTTGGAAAAGATTTCATAGGTGTTTGTATAGACAATGAATTTGGTGGTTTTAAAAATATAGTTACGAAAATGAATATAGCTAGAAGCAAGTAATTACTTCTAGCTATTTCTATTTAAAATTAATATCAATAGAACCCATATTTGTTTCTATTTCTATTATATTAGAACCGGTAGGGTTAATAGGATTATCTTCTGATATTCCTTTAAAGGAAACTCCATCGACATCTATGTAACCTAGGTCCGTATCGGCAATTATTTTTGTGTCATCTTTATCCTGCTTTAAATTTAAATTAACTGCCCCCATTGAAACTGACATTTCATTATATCCTAAAACTTGCCCTGATATTTCAATAGAACCTAAATTGTTTTCTATTTCCGTATTGGTCAAAATAGTATTAGTAGCTACAAATTCTCCTAAATCAAGGGAGATTTCTGTATTTTCAAAATTAGAATCCTTAATATGTATTGATCCTAAATTTGTTTCAATAGTTGATTTTTTACAAGTTACTCCACTAATTTTTAATTCGCCTAGGTACAAAGAACATTCTAGACTTGTTATTTCTGTGTTCTCGGGTATAAATAATTTTATAATATTGGGGTTTTTATTTCTATGAGAACTTCTATAATGTTCATCATTTAAGCTTAAGGTGTTGTTGCTTATGGAATAATGAACTTTGCTTTTATTCCTATATTCAATTTCAATTTTAGGATTACTATCCTTTGTAGGTAATATTTCTACACTTGTATATTCTAAATCTATGTCTAAATTATTAAAACTGTCTAAAGAAAATGATTCTGTTGATAAAATTTTGTTATTATTTCCATAATTATGTTTGTCATATTTAAAACCAATAGTTCCATATTTTGAATTATAAGAAAAACTTTCCCAGCCATATTGGAAATATGCAAAAATTGAAATAATTAGACCAATAATTATAAATATAATTGCAATAATCGTTGATTTTTTACCTTTCATTTTTATACTTCCTTTCATCTAATTTTCTAACTACAAAATCCTTTGTCTTAATAACTATAAATTTAGCAAATTTAAAAGTTAATATGGACAAGCCTAGAAAAATAAAGAATAATCCTAAAATTCCTAAGGGAAATACACTAAATTTTATTGAGGAAGCAACTATTGCAAAAACAGACACTCCAATTGAAAATACAAAGGCTAAGAATATTATTATAGGTATAAAAATAACAACTAGTACAAGAATTAGAAAGGCCAGTATTAATGGAATCGCTATAGGTATTGCAAACATAACTGCAAATATTGCACCTAAAATTATTAAAATATTTTTCCAAATACTATTATTATCTTTTTTCGATTTTTCTATTACCTTGTTTATTTTCATATCGGCCTTAATGTCTTTAACAATTTTATCTATATTTTGATATTCTAGAGGAATTTCATCATTATCTCCTAGTCCCATATCGTCAAATAATTCATTGTAATATTCTATAGCATCTCTTTTATCTTCTTCATATACGTCTTTTAGTCTATTCTCTAATGCTATATTAAAAGAAAGTCTATTCATCTTCTTCCCCCTTAACTATATAATCAATTTTATCCTTATAAATTTCCCAATCACTTTTATATAATTCAAGAAGTTCTTTTCCACTATCGGTTATTTTATAATATCTTCTATTTCTACCTTGGTAGGGAACGTCATAGGTTTCTAAATGATTATATTTTTTTAATCTCCGTAAAACAGGATACATTGTAGATTCAGATATTTCTATTGTTTCTAAAATCCTTTGTGTTATTTCATAGCCATAAGAATCCTGATGTTCTAAAATAGCTAGTACACAAAAATCTAAGACTTGATTACCATATTGGAATATCATATTTTCCCCCTTATTTTAACTTCAACAATATTATACTCTGTATAGTATAGTACGTCAACAAGTATTTTTATTAAATCACTACAATATGTTAAAATAGTAGGTTAGAAAGGATATTATATGGACAGAGAATTTACACATTTACATGTGCATACAGAATATAGTTTATTAGATGGATTTAGTCCAATAAAAAAACTATTGGATTATGCAGAAGAATTGAATATGAAATCTTTAGCAATAACCGATCATGGTTCCATGTTTGGTGTTGTTCAATTTTATAAAGAAGCAAAAAAACGTGGAATTAATCCTATACTAGGTTGTGAAATATATACAGTAAATGGTTCTTACTTAGAAAAAAGTAATAATACAAAAAGATACAACCATTTAATTTTACTTGCTGAAAATGAAATAGGATATAAAAATTTAATGAAAATTGTATCCCTAGGTTATGTAAACGGATTTTATTATAAACCAAGGGTCGATAAAGATATTTTAAGGAAACATAGCCAGGGAATTATTGCCCTATCTGCCTGTTTAAAGGGAGAAGTTTCAGAAAATCTCATGTATGATGATTATGAAAAAGCTAAGGAAGTAGCTTTAGAATTACAGGATATTTTTGGTAAGGGGAATTTCTTTTTAGAGTTACAAAATCATGGTATAGATAAAGATCAAATAATATTAAATCAAATGCCGATACTTTCCCAAGAAACCGGAATACCAATGGTAGCAACTAATGATGTACATTATGTTAAAAAAGAGGATTGGAAAATTCACGATATTCTACTTTGTATTCAGCTGGGGAAAACAATACAGGAGAAAAATGAAGGTGGAATGTATTATGCTCCTGCAGAATTCTATTTAAGATCTGCAGATGAAATGTACGAACTTTTTGAAGGATTTGAAGAAGCCTTAGAAAATACAAATAAGATTGCAGAAAGATGTAGTGTAGAACTTGATTTTGGAAATTTACATCTACCTTATTTTGAAATACCAGAAGGTTATACAAATAAATCGTATTTAAGAGAACTGGCTACTAAGGGTATTCATAAAAGGTATAGGGATGTCAACAAAACAGTATTAGATAGACTTGAATTTGAAATTAGAACTATAGAAGAAATGGGTTTTGTTGATTATTTTCTAATAGTTTCAGATTTTATTAGATTTGCAAAAAGTAAAAATATTCCTGTAGGGCCCGGTAGAGGTTCTGCAGCAGGAAGTATTGTAAGTTATGCTTTGGAAATTACAGATATTGACCCGTTGAAATACAACTTACTTTTTGAAAGATTTTTAAATCCGGAAAGAGTTTCCATGCCTGATATCGATATAGATTTCTGCTATGAGAGAAGGGAAGAAGTAATAGATTATGTAATTGAAAAATACGGTGAGGACAAGGTTGCTCAAATAGTTACCTTTGGTACTATGGCAGCTCGTGGAGCTATAAGGGATGTTGGTAGAGTTTTAGACATGGAATATAAGCTTGTAGACGAAGTTGCAAAAAAAGTCCCAATGATTTTAAATATGACCATTGACAAGGCCTTAGAAATGAGTCCGGAATTTAAACAATTATATAATAGTGATGAATCTATTAAAAATTTAATTGATATTGCTAATGCTGTGGAAGGAATGCCAAGACATACATCTACTCATGCAGCAGGCGTTGTAATATCTAAAAAACCTATAATGGAATATGTTCCACTGGCAAGAAACAAGGATGCAGTAATTACTCAGTTCAATATGATTGAATTAGAGGAACTGGGACTACTTAAAATGGACTTTCTAGGTCTACGTACTCTTACGGTAATTCAAGATGCAATTGACCTAGTAAATAAAAATCATAAGAAAAAAATATCCATAGAGGATATGGATGAAAATGATCCTAAAGTACTTTCGATTTTTACTGTTGCTGATACTTTGGGAATATTTCAATTTGAGTCGCCAGGTATGAGAAATTTTTTAAAGGAATTAAAACCAACTAAATTTGATGATTTAATTGCAGCCAATTCTTTATTTAGACCTGGGCCAATGAATGAAATACCAAAATATATATATAATAAAAACCATGTCGATGAAATAGAATATTTACATCCTAAATTGGAACCTATATTAAATGTAACCTATGGAACTATAGTCTACCAAGAACAGGTTATGCAAATAGTACAACAATTAGCAGGCTATAGTTTAGGAGCAGCCGATAATTTACGTAGGGCTATGAGTAAGAAGAAGATGGATGTAATGGAAGCTGAAAGGAAGAAATTCATTTTTGGTGAAAAAGACAATGAAGGTAATCTTATTACTTCAGGAGCTATAAGAAATGGTGTATCTGAAGAAATAGCAAATAAGATTTATGATTTAATGATAGATTTTGCTAAATATGCTTTTAATAAATCCCACTCAGCAGCTTATTCCTTAGTAGCAATGCGGACAGCCTGGTTAAAGTATTATTATCCTGTTGAATTTATGGCGGCTTTAATGTCATCAGTTATGGGAAATACTTCTCAAATAGCATTATATATTCAGGAATCCAAAAGATTAAATATTGAAATTCTACAACCGGATGTAAATTATAGTTTTAAAAAATTTAGTGTTGAAAATGGAAAAATAAGATTTGGATTAATGGCTATTAAAAATGTTGGAGAAAATTTAATAGATACAATAGTAAAAGTAAGAGAAAGTAGCGGAGAATTTAAAAACTTCAGGGATTTTATTGAGCGAATAGTTGCAGATAATCCTTTAGTTATAAATAAAAGAGCTATGGAATGTTTAATCAAAGCTGGGGCGTTTTCGTCCATGGGTGTAACAAGAGCTGGACTTATGGTAGAATATTCATTAGTAATAGATTCTGTACAGTCGTCTCAAAAGAAAAACATACCGGGACAAGCTTCCTTATTCGATATGTTTGAAGATGATAAAAACGAAGAAGTGGAAAGCAATATTTCGGATATTGATGAGTACGATAAAAAAGATCTTTTAAAGTTGGAAAAGGAAGTACTTGGAATTTATTTAACAGATCATCCTATGAGACCATATGAGGATATAGTTAAGAAATATTCTAATTTTAATACCTTAGAATTAAAGGGAGATATTTCTATAATAGAAGAAAAATGGGACAATAAAAGAGTTTCAATTGTTGGAATTGTTGATACAATAAATAAAAAGTTCACTAAAAACAATAAAATTATGGAATTTGTAAAATTAGAAGATTTATATGGGACTATAGAATTAACAGTATTTCCAAATATTTATCAAAAGTACAGTTCTATTTTAGAAGAAGATAAAGTATTAATAGTAAAGGGTACTATTAATATAAGTGAGAGAGATGAAGCTAATATTATTGTTAGTACTTTAGAAGATGTAGAAAATTTAAATAGTAAAATAAAAAATAAATTATTTTTAAGAATAGAAAAAAATATTTCCGATGAAATACTTAATAAAATAAAAAATATATTATTAAAATCATACGGAAAAGATCCAGTTAACTTATATTTTGAAAAAAATAACAAATGTTACCAACTTTCAGAAAAATATTCTATAGATATAAACGATAGTTTAATATTGATGGAATTAAAGGATATATTAGGTAGCGATAACATTAAAATTGTATGAGAGGTGTAAAATGAAAACAATAGGTATTCTAACAAGTGGTGGAGATGCACCTGGAATGAATGCTGCAATTAGAGCAGTAACTAGGACAGCAATATTCAATGGAATTAGAATAATGGGTATAAGATTTGGTTATGACGGCTTAATAAATGGAAACATATATGAAATGAATGTTTCCTCTGTTGCAGATATAATCCAAAGAGGTGGAACTATTCTTGGTTCAGCAAGAAGTTCTGAATTTATTACAGAAAGAGGACAGAAAAAAGCATATAATATTTTACAGGACTTTGGAATAGATGGTCTTGTAGTTTTAGGTGGAGATGGTTCCTATAGGGGAGCTGAAGTTTTAAGTAATATGGGAATTAAAACAATAGGAATTCCTTGTACTATTGACAACGATATGGGTTATACAGACTCAACTATTGGATTTTATACTGCAATAGACACGGTTTCTGAAGCAATTAGTAAATTAAGAGATACTTCATCATCCCATGGAAGAGCTAATATTGTAGAGGTAATGGGAAGACATTGTGGCGATATTGCACTTTATTCAGGAGTTGCCAGTGGTGCAGAAAGTATTATTATTCCAGAACGTGAATTAGATATGGAGGCCATTACAAGTAAAATCAAAAGAGGTAGAAAAAGAGGTAAGCTACATCATATTATCGTATTAGCAGAAGGTGTAGGTAAACCATATGAATTAAAAGAAGATATAAAAAGAATTACAGGAGTCGATACAAAAGTTACTATTTTAGGTCATGTTCAAAGAGGGGGAAGTCCATGTCCATACGATAGACTTTTAGCATCTGAAATGGGAAACAAAGCTGTTCAACTTTTAATAGAAGGACAATCAGGATTAGCATTAGCTACAATAAATGGAAAAATAGTTCCTGTACCAATAAAGGAAGCAGTTGAAACAAAAAGGGAATTAAATCAAGAATTATACGATATGGCAGGGGAAATATCCATATAGTTTGGGGGAAATATGAAAAAAACAAAAGTAGTTTGTACAATAGGACCAGCTTCAGAAGATATTGAAACTTTAAAAGAACTGATGAAATTAGGAATGAATGTTTGTAGACTAAATTTTTCTCATGGTAATCATGAAGAGCATTTAGTTAGAATAAACAATATAAAAAAAGCTAGAAAAGAATTGGATTTACCAATAGCTATAATGTTAGATACTAAAGGACCGGAAATAAGATTAGGTGACTTTGGTGTACCACAAGTTCAATTAGCTATAGGAGATAAATTTACATTAACTACAAAGGATGTTGTAGGTACAAAGGAAATGGTATCTATATCCTATAAAGAATTACCAAAAGATGTAGAAATTGGTGGACATATTTTAGTAGATGATGGTTTAGTAGACCTAAAAATAATGGAAATAACAGACACCGACATAGTAACTGAAGTGCAAAATCATGGTATTTTAAAAAGTAGAAAGGGAGTAAATGTTCCAAATGCTACTATTAATTTACCTGCAATAACAGAAAAGGATAAATCCGATTTAATATTTGCAGTTGAACAAGAACTTGACTTTGTAGCTGCAAGTTTCATAAGAAAAGCACAGGATGTTATAGATATAAGAAAAATCTTAGAAGACAATGGCGGTTCAAATATTCAAATTATTTCAAAAATAGAATCACAAGAAGGTGTAGATAATTTAGATGAAATAATAGAAGCGTCAGATGGTATTATGGTAGCACGTGGGGACTTAGGCGTAGAGATTAAAACAGAAATAATGCCAATAGTTCAAAAAGAAATAATTAAAAAGACAAGTTTTGCAGGAAAACCTGTAATAACAGCTACACAAATGTTAGACTCAATGATAAGAAATCCAAGACCAACAAGAGCAGAAGTAACAGACGTAGCAAATGCAATACTAGATGGTACAGATGCTATAATGCTTTCAGGAGAAACAGCAGCAGGAAACTACCCAGTAGAAGCAGTTAAAGTAATGAGTGAAATAGCGGATTCAACAGAAAAATCTAGTGAATTTATAGCAACAACCAACAATAGAATGGATTGGATGGACAACTTTACAACTAATGCTATTAGTAGGTCAACAAGAGCCTTATCAGTACAATTAGGAGCTTCTGCAATAATCACTGCAACAGCAACAGGTTCAACATCTAAAGCAATTTCCAGAATAAGACCCTTAGTTCCAATTATAGCTACAACCTTTAATAGAGATGTCTTAAGAAAATTAGCCTTGACTTGGGGAGTTTACCCAATTCAATCTGAAATTTGCGAAGGTACCGATGCTGTAATTGACCTGTCCATAATGTCAGCAATGGAAAAGGGCTTTGTCAAAGAAGGGGATTTAATTATAATAACAGCAGGGGTTCCAGTAGGAGTTGGTGGAACTACTAACCTAATAAAAGTTCATACAATTGGAGAAATCCTAGTAAAAGGACAGGGAATTGGTAAAGAATCAATAACTGGAAAAGTAGTAATAGGAAACACAGTTGAAGAACTTGAAAACAAGTTTAACGATGGCGATATTTTAATTTCAAATTGTACAGATGCTGAAATAATCAGTTTTGTAGAAAGAGCAGGAGCAATAGTAGTAGAAGAAGGTGGACTTACTTCTCATGCAGCTATTGTAGGACTACATTTCAAAAAATCTACAATAGTTGGTGCAAAAGATGCAACAGAAATCTTAGAAGATGGACAAATAATTACAGTAGACCCTATTTCTGGATTAGTATATAATGGTTCTGCAAGAGTATTATAAAAATATTATTTAACTTTTTGGAGGACATATGAAAATAGCAATAGGAAGTGATCATGGAGGTTATGAATTAAAACCTGTACTAATTGATTATGTAAAAGAATTAGGCCATGAAATTGTAGATTTTGGAGTATCTGCAGGAAAGAAAGCCAATTATCCTGTTTATGGAATAAAAGTTGCAGAAGCCGTTGCCAGTGGTGAATATGATGCAGGTATTGTAATTTGTGGAACGGGAATAGGAATTTCCATAGCTGCAAATAAAGTGAAGGGTATTAGATGTGCCTGTGCCAATGAAGTTTTTTCAGCCAAGATGGCAAAAGAGCACAATAATGCTAATGTACTTGCATTAGGAGCTAGGGTAATAGGTGAAGAAGTAGCAAAAATGGCTGTTTATGAATGGCTAAATGCAGAGTTCCAAGGTGGAAGACATTCTGAAAGAATACAAATAATAACAGATTATGAAAATAAATAAAAAATTGTCAGAGATTTCTGACAATTTTTTTGTTTATTTCTTCCTTTTACGTCTTTTTAAAATAAATCTTACAAGAAAAATTATTATTAAAATAATTACTAAAACTATTGCATATAAGCCAAGGGCTATTTGATTTGGGTTTGAGAATATTGCAGAAAAACTTTTGTCGTTATTTACTATTTTTCTGCCTAATGGTTGGGAATATTCTTCCGGTATTGTAGGAATGCCATCTTCTTTTTCAAAGGATTTTATATATTCAGCTAAAGCGTACCACTCTTTAACTTCTTTTTTGTCCTTATCGTAGATAATATATTTTTCAAAATCCGTTATTTCTTCTCCTGATTTATTTTTTGGGACAATGGACATTAGTCCAAAGGACTGGTCTTTTACTATTGAAAGCATTTGAGCAGTGTAAAGTCCCGTAACTACTCTATAGAGTTCATCGTCTTTTATTTCTTCTTTGTTTCCATTTTCATCTATTAAATAAAGGTTGTCCACTTTATTAAAAATAAGTCTGTTAGGATTAAAGGAATAGTTCATGCCGGAAATATAAAGTTGAGCAACATCCATTATAGGTTGAATTGAAGCGTCAACTTCTGCTGTTGTTTTTAATTCTTTTCCAGTTAGGTAAACTTCAATTAAAGGATAACCCGATATTTTGTCTGGGCCTATTCCTAAAGAGCTTATATTAAATACATCTGAAACTGTAATATTTCCTTTTGTTAAACTTCCTCTTATAGTACCATAGGGAACAATCGAAGCAGCAATTCTCTTGTAATTATCACCTTCAATATTCTTAATGGCATGAATATAAGAGTCGGTTATTAAATTTGCTAAAGGCTCTTCCTTATGTTCTTTTCCTAAATCATCTTCTGATATAAAAGAAAAATTTGTTTTTCCAAGGACTTCATTAAAGTTTAAATTAAAGTGATTAAGATAGTTTTCTTGAACTTTATTTTTAAAATATTGAATTTTTTCCTCTAATTCCTTATTTTCTACCTTATCTGCTAGCTTTATTAAATCATAATTCTTTATTTTCCAAGATTTATCGTTCTTGGTAATTTCAATTTTTCCATATTTTTTTCCATATTCTCCGGAAGAAACTATTATTGTTTTTCCTACTGTTATAGGTTCTAATAGTTCTGTATGGGTATGACCACTAATTATTAAGTCAATGTCTTTAACTTCTTTTGCCATTATTTCATCTTCAGATTTACTTTTGTCCTCCCATGTACCTGAATGGGAAAGGCAAATAACTAAATCGACTTTTTCTTCATCCTTTAATTTGTTAGTGATTTTTTTAGCTGTTTCAATTTGGTCTTTGAAATTAACACCGGCCATTGGAGCATTTGATATTGAATCATTGCCCATTAAGCCAAATATACCTATTTTATAACCTTTCCTATCCAATATTATATATTCTTTTACACCGTATTCATTAAAGGCCTTTTTTAGGTTTTTAACTTCTTTTTCATCTACATTGTCGTAGTTTTCAAAGTCAATATTAGCAGAAAGCAATTCGGGTAATTTATCTCCGCTATTTTTTGCAACTAGTAGACTGTCAGCAAGACCTTTAGTTCTAAAATCAAATTCATGATTACCTAATGTTGTTGCATCATAGCCCATTTCTCCAAGCAATCTTAAACTAGGGTTTTCTGTACTAAAGATTGTTTGAAACAAGGTTCCCATAGAATAGTCACCGGCATCTAAAATTAGACTATCTTTATCTTCTTCTAGCTGTTTTTTTATTGCTTCATTTATTCTTTCATATCCTCCAATATTTAGATTTTTTCCATTTTCTGTTATATTAAAATCTTCAACATGGTCGTGAATATCATGAGTAAAGAAAATATTTATACTGTTCTTATCTTGAGCATAAGTGTTAGTGGATACAATAAAAATACTTAAAAAAATAGCAAATAAAATTTTTCTTAATTTTTTCATAACTACCTCCTAGTAAAAGTATACCCTAATATTTTTAATATATAATAGAAATTGTATTATAATAAAAGAAGAATAGTTAAGGAGTTAAATTATGGAAGATAATTATTTAAAAAAGATTTTTGACCAAGATTATGAAGAAGATGATGAAGAAAAATATCCGGAAATTTCCAGGGATTTTGACTATGAAGATGATGACTTGGAACTTTTAGATGAGGATTATTAAATAAATATGCTAAATAATATATATATTTAATATATTTAGTATATATTTACTTTTGTAATAAGTTCCCTTATAATAGTGTAGGATATTAAGGAGGGATGTTATGAGTATTACAAAAGAAGAATATTTAAAACAAGTAAGAGAAGAAGCAGAAGGCTACTTCCAAAGGGGAGAGTTCTTTTGTTCGGAGGCTGTTTTACAAGTAATTAATGATGCATTAGGAAAATTATATCCTGATGAAGTTGTAAAATTAGCATCTGGTTTTCCAATTGGTTTAGGAAAAGCCCAATGTTTATGTGGAGCTGTGTCCGGTGGAGAAATGGCACTTGGTATGGTTTATGGTAGAGTACATGGTCAAGCAATGGATCCTGTTATGTTTGATAAGGCTAAGGAACTACACGATTTTATAAGAAAAGAATACAAATCTTTATGTTGCCGTGTAATTACTAGAGAATGGGCAGGAGACAATTTCCAATCTCCAGAAAGAAAGGCTCATTGTGTTGAAATAACAGGAAAAGTAGCAGAATGGGTAGCAGAACAACTTATAGAAGATGGTAAGTTAACTATAGGTGGCGAAAAGCATGCTTAAGAAAATGCCAACGGTTATTTCAGGTCTTATGTTGGCTTTAGCTGCTTTAGGAAATCTACTACAAAGTTATAGTGAAAATATAAGATTGTTATTTGGATTTTTATCGTTAATAATTTTTGTTTTATTAACTTTAAAAATAATTTTTAATTTTAAAGATTTTAAAGAAGAAATGAATAATCCAATAGTTGCTTCTGTTATTCCTACCTATAGTATGACAATAATGTTATTGTCGGGATATTTAAAGGGGTTTGTTGGAAATACTGCTAATATCTTTTGGTATTTTGGAGTATTTTTACATATTTTCTTCATTATTTATTTCACTGTTAAATTTGTTTTTAAATTTGAATTAAAGAATGTATTTGCATCTTGGTTTATTGTTTATGTGGGAATTGTAGTTGCATCTGTAACGGGCAAGGCTTTTAATGAGCAAATCGGTAAAATTGCATTTGTTTTTGGCTTAATTTCCTATATTATTTTGTTGTTTATAGTTTTAAAAAGAATAAAAAATATAGAAATTCCAGAGCCAGCACTTCCAACAAAGATTATTTTAGCAGCACCAGGTTCTTTATGTTTAGCAGGCTACATGAGTATTTATGATAATAAAAATATTTATTTAACAATTGGGTTATTGATTTTATCTCAAATTATATATTTTTGTATATTATTTTTACTTACTAAAATGTTAAAGCTGAAGTTTTATCCTAGTTATTCTGCTTTTACCTTCCCATTGGTAATTTCTGCTATTGCCTTAAAACTTTCTGTTGGATTTCTTATTAATCAGGGATTTAATTTAGGAATTCTAAAATACTTAGTTATTTTTGAAACTACAATAGCAACTTTAATTGTTTTGTATGTATTATTCAGATATATTAATTTTATATTTAAAACAAAAAAGCATAGACTAAAAAATTCTCCGTAAGGGGAATTTTTTTCTTGAATTGATGATTTTTAATTTTAAAATTAATCTAGCAACTAATATTTTAGTCCCTTTCTTGCTATTATATAATATGATTTTTTACAACTATTTTTTATATTAATTAATATGTCTTACAAGATTTACTGTTTATTTTATCCAATTAATTCTAGGTGGAGTTTTAGTTTCAAAGTGAGAGATTTAAAAATAAATTAGGATAATATTTAGTTATGAAAAATTAATATTATCTTTTTTATTTATCCTTTCATATGATAGAATAGAATGAGAGTGTGGAGGGATATTAATGATAAAAGGTGTTATTTTTGATATGGATGGTGTTTTAATAAATAGCGAGGTATATTATTTTGATGCTTTTATTAAAATGTTAGAAGATGATGGAAAGAAAGTAGACATTGATAATTTTAAAACCATTGTTGGAAAATCCCATGAAGATTCTATAGCCATGCTAGCAGAATATTATGATGGTGATTTTAATGAAAGTGCCTTTTTTGAAAAATTTGATCGTATTTACAGAGGAAAAGATTTTAATTTTAAGGATCTTTTATTTCCATATGTAGCACCATTATTAGAGAAATTAAAAAGCGAAGGATATAAAATTGCTTTAGCTTCTTCTTCATTAAGGGATTCTATATTTAGAGCTATACAGGAATCGAATATTGAAAGTTACTTCGAAGCTATATCAAGTGGTGAAGATTTTGAAAAATCCAAACCCCATCCTGAAATTTATTTAAATACTGCAAAAAAATTAGGACTGGAACCAAGTGAATGTGTAGCAATAGAGGATTCTTTTTATGGTATTAAGTCAGCAAAAGTAGCAGGAATGAAGGTAATTGCCAGAAAAGATGAAGATTTTGACATTAATCAGGAAGCGGCGGATTTTATAGTTAAGGATTTAATTACAACACCTACAATTTTAGATATTATAAATAAAAACAAGAACGGTTTTGAATATAAAATATATAATTATGGTTCTAAGCTATATTTAAAGAATTTGTTTTTAAGAAATGAAGCTTTAAAGAAGGTTACTAATTTAAATATATTTAATATTAAACTTACTGATGAAAAAGATGATGTTCATTTTGGCATCTTTAATAAGGATGAGATTGTTTCTTCTGTTACAATTTCAGAGAAGGAAAAAAACAGTATAGCTCAAATAAAATCTGTAGTAGTTAATGAAAAATACAGAAATAATGGTATAGGTACCAGTATAATGAATTCTTCAGAAATGTTATGTAAATCCTTAGGATATAAAAAAATTTATTTAAAGGCAAATGAAAGTAGACTTAGATTTTTTAAAAAGCTAGGCTATAATTTTACTTCTGAAGGTTATATATTACCATTAACAAATACAATACATTTTGATATGTGCAAAAATATTTAATGTTTTGATATTGTTATTATGTTATACTATTTTTTAAGATGTAGTTAGAGGTAGATTATGAGAATTGATAAATTTTTAAAAAATTCAAGAATAATAAAAAGAAGGACTGTTGCTAAAGAGGCTTGTGATGGTGGAAGGGTTTCTATTAATAACAAGGTAGCTAAATCCGGCGATACAGTAAAAGTAGGCGATATTATCGAAATAAGATTTGGTACTGGAGAGTTAAAGGTAGAAGTTAAAGAGATAATAGACAATCCTAAAAAAAACCAAGCATCTGAAATGATTGAAAAGGTAGAATAATGGAAAGAAAAACTTATAAAAAAGAAATAAGAAAAAGAAAACAAAGTAATAGAAGATTTGTAAGCTTTATAGTTGTTTTGGCAATTATTTCTTCTTTGTATTTTACTTTTACTTTTATTAGGCAAATAGGTGATTATAATAGAATAAATAAAGAACTGGATACTTTAGTAAGTGAAAAAGAATCCTTGAAAGATGAAATAAAAGAACTGGAAAATACCTATAAGGAAGTGGATACGCCTGAATTTGTGGAAAAGATGGCAAGGGAAAAACTAGGTATGGTTAAATCAGATGAATATATAGTAAAGTATAAAACAAAAAAATCAAATGAATAATAATATATGAAAAATGGCATTTCATTGACATTAATGACTATTTGGAATATAATTTTATAAGCAAAAAATATTTAGGAGGAAGTTATAATCTATGTCGATTTCAGTAGGAGATATAGTTGAAGGAAAGGTAACAGGAATTACAAAATTTGGAGCTTTTGTTACTTTGGAAGATGGTAGTAATGGTTTAGTACATATTTCTGAGATATCTAATGAATATGTTGAAAAGGTTGAGGATTTTATTAAGAAAGATGATAAGGTGAAAGTTAAAGTGCTTTCTACAAAGGACGGCAAAATAAGTTTGTCTATGAAAACAACATCTAAGAAGGTAAAGCAACCTGAGGAATTTAAAAAGAATGTGGAAAACTCAGAAAATGACGAAATGTCTTTTGAGGATAAAATCTCTAAGTTTTTGAAGGATAGTAATGAACGTTACGTAGAAATAAGAACTAGAGAGAATAAAAGAAAGCGTAATGGGTCAAAGAATTATTAATAAACCGGATTTATCCGGTTTTCTTTTTTTAGCTATGATTATAAATAAAGTTGAAGATTTCATAAAAGAAAAAAACTTAATATTAAATGGAGATAAAATCGTAGTAGGTTTTTCAGGAGGTCCAGATTCTGTTTTTCTCTTGTATTTATTAAATAATATAAGGGATAAATATAATCTGGAAATTGTTGCTGTCCATATTAATCATTTAATTAGAGAAGATGATGCAAGAAGGGATGAGGAATTTTCCAGGGAATTTGCTAGTAGATTAAATATAAAATTTGTTTCCTATAAGAAGGATGTTATTTCCTATGCAAAGGAAAAAGGTTTATCTGTAGAAGATGCCGGGAGACGAATAAGATATAATGTATTTAATGATGAGGCAAAAAAATTAGGGCCTAATGCAAAAATAGTTGTTGGACATCATAAAGATGATTTAGTAGAAACTATATTTCTGAATTTTTTAAGGGGTTCAGGAAGTAATGGACTTATAGGTATACAAGAAAAAAACAGGAATATTATACGTCCAATTTTGTGTTTGGAAAAATCGGAAATTATTAATTTCCTAAAATCAAACAATATTTCCTATGTAGAGGATTATACTAATTTAGAAAATGATTATAGACGAAATAAAATACGAAATGAGTTAATACCATATATAAAAGAAAATTTTAATCCTAATATTACTAATACAATAAGGAATATGTCAAATATTATTAAGGATGAACAAGAATTTATTGAAGAATATAGCAATAATTTAAATTTAATAAAGGAAGTTAATAATAATATTTGTTTAAATATAGAAGAATTAAAAATTCAATCAAGGGCTATACAAAGAAATTTAATTATTAAGGCCTATGAGAAGATTAATGGAAATAGGAAAGATTTGTCCTTTGAGAATATAGAATCAATTTTAGAATTAATATATAAGAAAAATTCAAGTTTTGAAATAAAGAATTATAGAATATATAATTATAATAATAATATTATTTTTTCCATTAAAAAGAAAATTAAATATAAAAAAATAGATTATAAAATCAATGAAAAAATTACTTTTAATGATTATATTATTAAAAGCGAAATAGTAGATAATACTGGAAATTTAGAATTAAATAAAAATATTGCCTATTTTAATACGGACATTTTAAAGGGAGATTTAATTATACGAAGTAGAGAAATTGGTGATACAATAAAATTAGAGGGTTTTACAAAAAAAGTCAAAGATATATTTATTGACAAGAAAATTAATAAATATAATAGAGATTTAATTCCTTTAATTGAGTTTAATAATGAGATATTATGGATTATGGGAATTAGAAGAAGTAGTTTGTATAAAATTAATAAAAACATGAAAAAAGTTGTAAAAATTTCATTTGAGAGGGTAATAAATGGTTAAGAAGGTAGAAATTTATAAAGAAATTTTAGTATCAGAAGAAGAACTGGATAAAAGATTAGATGAACTAGCAGAAGAAATTACCGAAAGTTACAAGAATTCGGAAAAAGAATTATTAGTTGTAGGTATTTTAAGAGGGGCAGTAATCTTTATGACTAATCTTGTAACCAGAATGGATTTAGATTTAACTATGGATTTTATGGCTGTTTCCAGTTACGGAGGTTCATCGGTTTCTTCAGGAGTAGTAAGAATACTAAAGGATTTAGAAGAAGGAATAAAGGATAAGGATGTTTTAATAGTCGAAGATATTATCGATACAGGATTAACACTAGACTATTTAATTAGAAATTTAAAAGATAGAGGTGCAAATTCTATAAAAATTGCTACATTGTTAGATAAGCCTAATAGGAGAAAAGTAAATGTAGATGTTGATTTTGTAGGATTCAAAATTCCTGACGAATTTGTTGTAGGATATGGATTAGACTATAATCAAAAATATAGAAATTTACCATTTATTGCTGCTCTAAAAGAAGAAGTTTATTCTTAATAAACAGTAGGAGGATATGGTTTGAAAAAAACTTATAGAAATATATTTTATTATATTGGACCTATTTTGGTTATTATATTGATTATGTCTTTTTTACAAAAGAATTTAACAGGAACAAAGGAAATAAGTGTAAATACTTTTATAGAATACATTAATTCCGAAAAAATTGTAGAGGTTTCTAACGAAGGAAATTACTACAGAGGTAAATTAAAAGACGATACAACTTTTGAAATTTATTTACCTGATAATATAGGAAATACTTTCTTTAGTGAGTATTTAAGAAAACCAATAGAGAATAAGGAAATTATTTTAACAACGGCACCAGCTCAAGATACGAATTGGATTTTTAATTGGCTGCCTATATTCTTTATTGTAATTATTATGGTAGGATTTTTCTATTTATTAATGTCACAAGCCCAAAGTAAGGGCGGTAGCTCTACAATGAATTTTGGTAAAAACAGGGCTAAGCTATCAAAAAATGACACCTCTGTTACCTTTAAGGATGTTGCTGGACTAAAGGAAGAAAAAGAAGAATTAATGGAAGTAGTAGATTTTCTTAAAAGTCCTAAAAAATATATTGCATTAGGAGCAAGAATACCTAAAGGGATTTTATTAGTAGGTCCTCCAGGAACAGGTAAAACATATTTGTCAAAGGCTGTTGCAGGAGAAGCAGGAGTTCCGTTTTTTAGTATTTCAGGTTCTGATTTTGTTGAAATGTATGTAGGAGTAGGAGCGTCAAGGGTTAGGGATTTATTTAAAGATGCTAAAAAGAATTCTCCTTGTATTATTTTCATAGATGAAATTGATGCTGTTGGACGTCGAAGAGGAGCCGGAATGGGTGGCGGCCATGATGAAAGAGAGCAGACATTAAACCAATTATTAGTTGAAATGGATGGCTTTGGTAAAAACGAAGGCGTTATTGTTATGGCAGCAACTAATAGACCGGATATATTAGACCCGGCAATTTTACGACCAGGTAGATTTGATAGACAAGTTTATATTGGAATACCGGATGTTCGTGAAAGAGAAGCTATGTTAGAGGTTCATACTAGAAATAAGGAACTTGATCCAGATGTGGATTTAGGAAGTATTGCAAAAACAACTTCAGGATTTACACCAGCGGATTTGGAAAATCTTTGTAATGAAGCTGCTTTATTAGCTGCTAGAAATAACTTAAAAAGCATATCAAAAGAGATTTTTGAAGAAGCGGCAATTAAGGTAGTTGCAGGCCCTGCTAAAAAATCTGCAGTTGTAATTGAAAAAGAAAGGGTCTTAACAGCCTATCATGAAGCAGGTCATGCAATAGTTTCACGACTTCTTCCCGATACGGATCCGGTCCACATGATTTCAATAGTTCCAAGAGGTAGAGCAGGTGGTTTTACAGCTTATACTCCGGAAGAGGACAGAAGTTACAAAACTAAAAATGAAATGAAACATGAATTAATTATGTTACTAGGTGGTCGTTCTGCAGAACATTTAATACTAGATGATATTTCAACAGGTGCTAGTAACGATATTGAAAGAGCTACTAAAATAGCTCGAGCAATGGTAACTAAATATGGTATGAGTGAAAAGCTAGGACCTATATTATATGATTCTGAAGATGATGAGGTATTTATGGGAAGGGATTTTGGAAGAGCTAAACACTATTCTGAAGAAGTAGCATCTGCAATTGATGAGGAAGTAAAAAGACTTATTGATGAAGCTTTTGATAAATGCTTAAAACTTCTAGAAAATAATATAGACCTACTTCACAAATTAGCAAAGGTTCTTCTAGAAGAAGAAACAATTGATGCAGAGCAATTTGAAAAAATATATCAAGATTATCTAAAAAATGGTGGGGAACAACCACCGGAATTGTTGCATACAGTGCAAGAAACAGATAAAAATATTAGAGATGTATTAAATAATGAAGAAGTAAGGGATGAATAAATGAATTTTACACAAGTATTACAGGTTCTATATGCTATAATTTTATTATTTATTTTAAAACAAATATATAATGCTATAAATACAAAAAGAAGAATAAATGGTAAGGTAATTGCAATCTATATGCCAAAATCTAGGGTGGTTATGGCAATAGCAGCAGGTTTATTGGCTATGATGGGAGCTTTTTCCCTTTTGGCCAAGGATTATTTTGGATTTGTTTATCTTTTTGCAGGTTTAGGATTTGGGTATTTAACAATGGAAAAAATTCTAGTCTATGACACTGGATTGTATTATAGCGGTAGATTTGATAAGTGGGAAGATATAAAAAAATGGTCTTATGATAGTTCAGCTAACTTATTGGAAATTGAAACTACTAGAATAGGTAATAAAGCCAATAGGACAATACCAATAAAACTTGAAGACAAAGATGAAGTTCTTACTATTATTAAAAGTAAAAAGAATAAAAAGAAAAGTAAATCTAGAAAAAAATCATAGTTATCTATGATTTTTTTATTTTGTAAATAAATATAAATACTATTATGTTATAATAAGAGAATGTTTATTAAGAAAATTACAGTGTAAATATTAATAAAGGATAGATTTTTTTAGATAGGAGGCGGTTTTTATTTTACTGGTTATTGATGTGGGAAATACAAATATAGTTTTTGGTATATACTCTGGAGAAGAGTTGATTTTTGATTGGAGAACTTCCTCAGATAAAAATAAAACATCTGATGAATATGGATTGTTATTTAAAGATTTTTTTGATTTTGCAACATTGGATATTGAGCGATTAAAGGATATTATTATTTCATCTGTAGTACCTAATTTAATGCATACTATTTCAGTTGCCTGTACTAAATATTTAGGCAAGGAGCCAATAATAGTATCAAATGATATTGATTTAGGAATAAAGAACCTATATAGAAATCCTAATGAAGTTGGAACAGATAGACTTGTAACATCTGTTGGAGCTTATGAAAAATATGGTGGGCCTAGTATTATTGTAGATATAGGAACGGCTATAACTTTAGATTATATCAACAAAAAAGGTGAATATATAGGTGGAATTATAGCGCCTGGTATTGAAATTTCTGCAGATGCCCTATTTAACAAAACGGCAAAACTTCCTAAAATAGATATTGATATTCCAGACAGGATTATAGGAAAATCCACAAGAGAGAGTATGCAATCCGGTTTAGTTTTTGGCTTTATTGGATTAATAGATAGTTTAATTGAAAGGATTCTAGAATCTGAAAAATTAACTAAGGATGAAGTTAGAATAATTGGTACCGGTGGTTTTGCTGCATTAATTAGTCATAACAGTAAATATATAGAGCTAGTTGACAAAATGTTGACTATGGAAGGTTTAAAATTAATTTATGAAAGAAATCAAAAGAAGATCAATTAAAATTGGAAATTTAGAATTAAATAACAATGTCTTTATGGCACCTTTAGCAGGAATTACAGATGCCGCCTTTAGAGAAATAGTAAGTGAAATGGGTTCAGGTTTAAATTTTACAGAAATGATATCTGCAAAGGGATTATATTATAAGGATAAGGGAACAAATAGGCTTTTAAAAATTTCCAACAAGGAAACTACTCTAGGAGTTCAAATTTTTGGAAATGATCCCTATATTATGTCAGAAGTGGTAAAAAGATATATAAATGAAAATGAAAGTATATCGATGGTTGATATAAATATGGGATGTCCTGCTCCCAAAATTGTTAAAAATGGAGAAGGGTCAGCTTTAATGAAGGATTTATCCTTAGCGGAAAAAGTTATTAAGGCTGTAGTAAAGGCTTCTGAAAAAGATGTTTCAGTTAAATTTAGACTAGGTTGGGATGACAATAGTATCAACTACTTAGAAATGGGGAAAATAGCTGAATATTGTGGTGTATCTATGGTAACCTTACATCCTAGAACCAGAAAGGCGTATTATTCAGGTAAGGCTAATTGGGACGCAATTAGGCAATTAAAGGAAGAGTTATCTGTACCGGTAATTGGAAATGGCGATTTAAACACCTGTACTGATATTGAAAATATGTTTAAATTAACAAAATGTAATGGTGTTTCTTTAGGAAGAGGTGCATTACAAAATCCCTTTTTATTTACAGGAACAAATTATGTACCAACACTAAAAGAAATAATTGAATTAATAAAGAAACATTATGCCTTAAAAATTAATTTAATTGGGGAAAGAGTAGCAATAAAAGAAATGCGAAAACATGTAGCATGGTATTTAAAGGGACAAAGAAATTCAAATATTTTAAAAAATGAAATAAATACATTAAATGATTTAAATGAAATATTTGCAAAATTGGATTTATTTTTAGAGTCAAGTAATGAGGTGGAAAATGTTAATTTATTTGTCAATTAGTATAATAGCTTTATTCTTTATAATAAAAAGGTCATTGTTAGCAAAAAATCCTATTTATATATTTAAAACAAATTTTAGAAACGATAGAATTGTTGAGTTGTTAGTAATTTTTATATGTATAATAGTTGGGATAACAAACATTGTAAACAATTATTTAGTTCATAATATTTTCCAAACTAGAAATGTTATTATATTTGTAAGTGTAGTAGTAGTATTAATAGTATTGTCTATATTGGAATACAATAAAAATCAGATTGGAATTTATGACAACGGTTTAATTATGAAAAGTCAATTTTATAAATGGAAAAAAATTTATACTTATAGATTAAAGAAACTAAATGGAAATAAAACAAAAATTTCTTTTTATTTTCATGACAGTATGGATGAAAAGAAATTAAGTATTTCATCTTTAAATCTTACAGATGAAGAGTGTGAAAAAGTAGTTGAAGCAATTGGTGAAAATATAGATCCAACTTTAAGCTAAAGTGTAATCTTGACTTTGAAGAGCAATAAGAATATAATTTAAATAATGCGCGAAAGTATATTCTTTCGCTAATTATTTTTTAAGGAGTAATGAAATGTCAGAAAAAGAATTTCTTCTTACAAAAGAAGGCTATAATAAACTCGAAGATGAATTGGAATTTTTAAAGACAGTTAGAAGAAAAGAAGTTGCCGATAAAATTAAAGTAGCAAGAGGTTTTGGTGACTTGTCAGAAAATGCTGAATATGATGAAGCAAAAAATGAACAAGCCCAAGTTGAAGATAGAATACTTGTTTTAGAGCATATGCTTATAAATGCAAAAATCATAGATGAATCAGAAATAAAAACAGATGCTGTAGGAGCTGGATCTACAATTATTCTTAAGGATTTATCAGATGGAGAAATAGATGAGTATACAATAGTTGGTTCAGCAGAATCTGATCCTTTTAATGGTAAAATATCAAATGAATCACCTGTAGGACAAGCTTGTATAGGCATGAAAAAAGGTGATAAGGTTACTGTAGTAACAAATGGCGGAACATTTAATTATGAAATTATGGAAATTAAGAGGTAGAAATGGAAGAACAAAATCTTAATGAAATGCTTCTTATTAGAAGAGAGAAATTAAAAAAACTTGTTGAGGAAGGAAAAGACCCTCATAAAATAGAGAACTTTAAGGATGCGGTTTATTCTAAAACTATTAAGGAAAACTATAGTGAATATGAAGGAAAAAGCGTAAGAGTATCTGGACGTATTATGACTAAAAGAGGTCATGGTAAAGTTAATTTTATGGACTTACAAGATTCTACCGGTAGAATTCAACTATTTAATAGAATGAATGATATAGGTGAAGAGGCTTATGAAGATGTAAAAACTTTAGATATTGGTGATATTGTTGGAGTAGAAGGAGAAATCTTCACTACTAAGACCGGTGAAATAAGTGTAAGAACTAAAAAAATAACACTACTAACTAAATCTTTACAAATTCTACCAGAAAAATGGCATGGTTTAAAAGATACAGATTTAAGATATAGACAAAGATATGTTGATTTAATAGTAAATCCTGATATTAAAGATGTATTTGTTATGAGAAGTAAAATAATTTCTGCAATAAGAAAATTCTTAGATGGTAGAGGTTTCTTAGAAGTAGAAACTCCAATACTAAATACTATAGCAGGTGGAGCAAATGCCAGACCTTTTATTACCCATCATAATACATTAGATATTGATATGTATTTAAGAATTGCAAATGAGTTATTCTTAAAGAGACTTATTGTTGGTGGTTTTGACAAAGTATACGAAATGGGACGAATGTTTAGAAACGAAGGAATGGACCACAGTCATAATCCTGAATATACAGCAATTGAATTATACCAAGCCTATGGTGATTATGAAGATATGATGGATATAACTGAAAATATGGTATCAACAATAGCTCAGGAAGTTCTTGGAACAATGAAGGTAGATTATCAAGGAACAGAATTGGACTTTACACCACCATGGAAAAGAATTACAATGGTAGACGCAATTAAAGAATACTCTGGTATAGATTTTAATAATATAGAAACTGCTGAAGAAGCAATGAAAATTGCAAAAGAAAAAGAAGTGGAAATTGATGATGATCTAACAAGAGGAGAAATAATTTCAGAATTTTTTGAAGCTTTTTGTGAAGAACATTTAATTCAACCTACTTTTGTTATAAAACATCCAGTAGAAGTAAGTCCCTTAGCTAAAAGAGATCCTGAAGATCCAAGATTTACTCAAAGATTTGAAGCATTTGTTTTTGGAAATGAGCTTGCTAATGCTTTTAGCGAATTAAATGATGCAATAGATCAAAAACAAAGATTTGAAAAACAAGTTGAGGCAAGGGAAAAAGGTGACGATGAAGCACAGATGATGGATTATGACTTCATTAATGCTTTAGAAATAGGTCTACCACCTACAGGTGGCTTAGGAATAGGAGTAGATAGACTTGTAATGTTACTTACTAACCAGTCTTCAATAAGAGATGTCTTATTGTTCCCAACTATGAAACCGGTAGGAATTGAAAAGGATAATATTGAAGAGTAAGACAAAATTTGTCTTACTTTTTTTATGACCTAACAGAAATCTTTGATTTCGTTGTAGGTCAGATGCAGTCTAGTCCAAAACTTGTTTTGGCAAACTAAGTTGTATTATGACCTAACAGAAATCTTTGATTTCGTCGTAGGTCAGCAGATTGTTGAGGCCAAATATAAAATTTGGACAACGAGTAAGATAAGCCCTAGTTAAGCTTAAAACCTACATGTAACGAGTTTACTTATATAGGATTTTTACAAAGACTAGTGTTATAAATCGGTGAAATAAACTCTGGATTTGTTCCAATATTTTTAGCTTATTAGCAAATGAGATAGGGGAACTTGATTTGTAGAGAAAGTTGAATTATTATTTAAGGGGTTTAAAAATAATATATTTGTATTTTAATATATATTGATTTGGAAAAGTCATTCAAGTGTTTTATACTATATTACAGAATTATTATTACAATTAGGAGGATATATGAATATACCTTTTTCTCCACCAGATATTACGCAACTTGAAATTGATGAAGTTGTTGATACATTAAAATCTGGTTGGATAACAACTGGAAATAAAACAAAAAAATTAGAAAAATTAATTACAGACTATATAAACGTAGATGGAACAATATGTTTAAATTCTGCTACTGCAGCAATGGAAACAGCCTTAAGATTTTTAGGAATAGGCGAAGGAGATGAAGTTATTACTTCAGCTTATACCTATACTGCATCTGCCAGTGTAATTGACCATGTAGGCGCTAAAATAGTCTTGGTCGATACTTTAGAAGATAGCTTTATGATGGATTATAACAAATTAAATAGCCTAATAAATGAAAAAACTAAGGCTATTATTCCAGTGGATATTGCAGGAGTTCCTGTAGATTATGATAAATTAAAGGAAATTATTTTAAACAATAAAGATAAATTTAAGCCTAATTCTGAAATTCAGAAACTTATAGGAAGAATAGCTATTGTTTCAGATAATGCCCATTCTTTAGGTTCTACTTATAAAAATAGGAAAACAGGAGAAGATTCCGATTTTTCTAATTTCTCATTTCATGCTGTAAAGAATTTTACAACAGGAGAAGGAGGAGCTTTATCTTGGAAATCCATAGATGGAATTTCCGATGAAGAGATTTATAAAAGACTTCAGTTGTTAACCCTACATGGACAAAACAAAGATGCACTATCAAAAACTAAATTAGGTTCATGGGAATATGATATTATCGGTTTAAATTATAAATATAATATGCCAGATATAACAGCGGCTATAGGCCTTGCTCAATTTAAAAGATATGATGGTTTACTTAAAAGACGAAAAGAAATTATAAAATACTATGATGACTCTTTTAAAAATACAAGCATAGAACCTTTAAAACATTGCAGTGACAAATATAACAGTAATGGTCATCTATACTTAACAAGAGTAAAGGGAATTGCTGAAACTGAAAGAAATAAAATAATAGAAAAATTAGCAGAAAGGGGAATAGCTTCTAATGTTCATTATAAGCCTTTACCTATGCTTACAGCATATAAGAACCTTGGCTTTAAAATAGAGGATTTTCCTAATGCATATAATCAATACAAAAATGAAATTACCTTACCTCTACATACTCTATTATCAGATGAAGAGGTAGAATATATTGTAGATAATTATAAGGAAATAGTAAATGAACTCACTCGATAATATAAAAGAGCCTATTTTATATTCTAAGACAATAGATGAGATTTTAGAAAGAAAAAAAGGTCAAATTTTTTTAAAAAGAATTTTTGATATTGTAGTTTCTTTTATAGGATTAGTTATATTGGGAATTCCTTTAATTATAATTGCTTTAATTATTAAACTTACCTCTGAAGGTCCGGTTTTTTATAGACAGACTAGAGTAGGTAAGAATAATAAGGATTTTAAAATTTTTAAATTTAGAACAATGGTAGTAGATGCTGATAAAAAAGGAATGTTAATAACTGTTGGAGAGGACAAAAGAATTACAAAAATTGGGAAATTTTTACGTAAAACAAAATTAGATGAATTACCCCAACTAATTAATGTTTTTATTGGTAGTATGAGTTTTGTTGGACCAAGACCGGAAGTTAGAAAATACGTTGAATTATATGATGATTTTCAAAAAAATGTTCTGAAAATAAAACCCGGCATTACGGATTTAGCATCTATTAAATATAGAGATGAGTCAACTTTATTAGGAAAAAGCGATAATCCGGAAAAAACATATATAGAAGAAATTATGCCAATAAAGTTAAAAATAAATTTAGAATATATTTCGAAAATATCGTTAATATATGATATAAAATTAATATTTTTAACCTTGTTTAGAATAATTGGGAAAGGTGAAAATGAGTAAAGATATAAAAAATGTATGGATAATTAACCATTATGCAGATCCACCAAATATAGGTAAATTTAATAGACATTATAATTTCGCTAAAAACTTGATAGAAAGAGGTTATAATGTTAAAATATTCACAGCGTCAACAATTCATACTACGCCAATCAATATGATAACTAACGATAGTAAGTATAAGGTAGATTATTATAATGGTGTAGAATATATTTTTATAAAGACCAGTACCTATGATAATAGTGATTATAAAAGGGTATTAAATATTCTTCAATACTTTATTAAGGTACCCTTTGTTACAAAAAAATTTGGTAAACCAGATTTAATTTTTGCCTCTTCGCCACATCCTTTAACATGGATAGCAGCAAAAAGAGTTGCAGATAGAACTGGTGCATATTTTGTAACAGAAACAAGGGATTTATGGCCTGAAACTTTTGTTGCTATGGGTAAAATGAAAAAAAATAGCATACCTGCAAAAATATTATATAGAATTGAAAGAAAAATATTTGAAGCTTCAGACAGACTGATTTTTACAATGCCAGGTGGCGCAGATTATGTAAAAGAAATAGGCTTAGATTCATCAAAAGCGGATTATATAAACAATGGTATAGTATTGAAGAATTTTTATGATAATGTAAAAAATACCAACTATATAGATGAGGATTTATCAGATCCAAATATATTTAAAGTCGTATTTACAGGAGCAATAGGAAGGGCTAATGATTTAGGAAGATTTATTAGAGCTTTTGAAATAATAAAAAAAGAAGGATTTGACGATATTAAGTTTCTAATCTTTGGAGATAGGGGAGAAAAAGAAGAATTAGAAGCTTATTGTAAGGAAAAGGGAATTGAAAATGTTGTTTTTAAGGGAAGGGTTAATAAAAGTGAAGTTCCTTCAATTTTAACTCAATCGGATTTACAAGTCCTATCTTTAGCTAATTTACCTAGCCTTTTTAAATATGGATTAAGTCCAAATAAATTATTTGAATATTTAGCAGCAGGAAAACCTGTAATTTCAAATGGCGAATGTGGATATGACCTTTTAGAAGAGAAAAAATGTGGTAAAACTGTAAAAGGTGATTCAATAGAAGATATGGCAAATGGAATATTATTTTTCTACGATCTATTTAAAAATAATAAAGAAGAATACGATGTTTACTGTTCCAATGCCCTAAAAACTGTAAAAGAGTTTGATTTTTCTGTATTAACAGACAGACTTGAAGATACATTTAGGAAAATACAACAGGAGGAAATATGAAAATTTCTTTAATTGATTTAAAGAGACAGTATCAGACAATAAAAGAAGAGTCGGATAAGGCTGTTTTAGATGTTTTAAATAATGCTCAATATATTATGGGTGAAAATGTAAAATCCTTTGAAAAAGAATTCTCGGAATTTTTAGGTGCGAAAAATTCTATTTCTGTAGGCAATGGTACAGATGCTTTAATAATTGCTTTAAGAGCATTGGGAATTGGTGAAGGAGATGAAGTTATAACTACAAGTTATACTTTCTTTGCAACAGCTGAGGCCATAAGCTATGTTGGAGCTACACCGGTATTTGTTGATGTAGATATAGAAACCTATAATATCGATACAAAATTAATAGAGGAAAAAATCAATAATAAGACAAAGGCTATTATTGCAGTTCATATTTTTGGTAATCCTTGCGATATGGATGAAATTAATAAAATAGCTAAAAAACATTCGCTTTTCGTAATAGAAGATGCTGCCCAAGCAGTAGCAGCGGATTTTAAAGGGAAAAAAATAGGAACCTTATCTGACTTAGCTTGTTTTTCATTTTTCCCAACTAAAAATCTAGGTTGTGCCGGTGATGGCGGTATGATAGTTACAAATAATGATGATTTAGCTACTATTGTTAAAGCTTTAAGAGTACATGGGTCAGGAGAAAATGGATTAAAAGCATACAATATATTAAATAATATAGATGAAGTAGTAGAGGAAGATAAATCTACAGACAATACAGTTTACAACCCATTAAAATATTATAACTATTTAATAGGTCAAAACTCTAGGCTTGATGAGTTGCAAGCAGCTCTTTTAAGAATAAAATTAAGAAAATTAGAAGAATGGACAAATAACAGAATAGAAAATGCGAAATTATATACAGAAGGATTAAAAGATACTAATTTAGTTACTCCTGTTACTCAAAAAGATGGAAAACATGTTTATCATCTTTATATACTACAATCTGAAAAAAGAGAAGAACTATGTAATTTCTTAGAAACTAAGGGAATTGCAACTGGTATTTACTATCCTGTACCAATGCATTTACAAAAAGTTTTTAAACCTTTAGCTTATAAAGAAGGGGATTGCCCTAATGCAGAATATTTGTCTAAAAGAACTTTTGCCTTACCTATGTTTCCGGAATTAAAAGCGGAAGAAATAGATTATATAGTTAATGCTGTTAAGGAGTTTAATTAATGTCCGATTATTTTGTTCATGAATCAAGTTATGTAGATGAAGGAAGTAAAATAGGAACTGGGACAAAAATATGGCACTTTTCACATATTATGTCAGGGTGTATAATAGGAGAGAATTGTAATATTGGACAAAATGTTGTTATTTCGCCAGGGGTTATTTTAGGAAATAAGGTAAAGGTTCAAAACAATGTTTCAGTTTACACAGGTGTTGAATGTGAAGAAGGTGTATTTCTAGGTCCTTCATGTGTTTTTACAAATGTAATTAATCCTCGATCTTTAATAGAGAAAAAAGATGAGTATAAAAAAACCGTTTTAAAAAAGGGAGCTTCCATAGGTGCTAATGCTACAATAATTTGTGGTAACACTATTGGTAAATTTGCACTAGTTGGTGCAGGAGCTGTCGTAACTAAAGATATAGGTGATTATGAATTAGTAGTTGGTAATCCGGCTAAAAAAATAGGTTATGTTTGTGAATGTGGTGAAAGACTAAAAGAACCATCTAATTCAAATGATTACAAATGCAATATTTGTGGTAGAATATATAAGTTAAAAGATAATACTTTAGAAGAAGAGGAGTAATCCAAATGTCAGATATAAAAAATGAATTATTAGAAAAAATTGAGTCAAAAGAATTAGTAGTAGGGGTAATTGGACTAGGTTATGTAGGACTTCCTCTAGCAGTTGAAAAAGCTAATGCGGGATATAAGGTTATAGGATTTGATGTTTTACCAGACAAGGTAAAAATGGTAAACGAAGGTCATAACTATATAGGTGATGTAGTAGATGAAGAATTAACTGAATTAGTTGAAAAGGGAATGTTAAGAGCTACAGATAATTTTGAAGAGGTTGCTTCTTGTGATTTTATAGCTATTGCTGTTCCTACTCCTTTAGACGAGTATCAACAACCTGATATTTCCTATGTTGAAAAATCTACAAAAGATGTTTCCAAACATTTGAAAAAGGGAAGTATTGTAGTATTAGAATCAACAACTTATCCAGGAACAACAGAAGAATTAATGTTACCTTTACTTGAAGAAGGTTCAGGATTAAAATGTGGAGAAGATTTCTTCTTGGCTTTCTCACCGGAAAGAGTAGATCCTGGTAATAAAGTATATAAAACTAAAAACACTCCTAAGGTTGTAGGTGGAGTTGGAGAAGATTCTACAGAAGTAGCAGCTGCATTGTATAGAAATGTTTTAGAAGGAGAAGTTTATACAGTTTCTTCACCAAAAGTAGCTGAATTAGAAAAAATATTAGAAAACACATATAGAAATGTTAATATTGGACTAGTAAATGAATTTGCTTTAATAGCAGACAAAATGGGAATTAATATTTGGGAAGTTGTAGATGCTGCAAGAACAAAACCATATGGTTTCCAAGCATTTTATCCAGGTCCAGGAATAGGTGGTCATTGTATACCATTAGATCCATTTTATTTAACTTGGAAAGCAAAAGAATACGATTCACATATGAGAATAATTGAAGCTTCTGGATCAGTAAATGATTTTATGCCTGAATGGGTTGTAGAAAGATCTATGAAAATTTTATCTAAGAATTTCAAAAAGGCTTTAAATGGTTCAAAAGTTTTAATTTTAGGTGTAGCTTATAAAAATGATATTGATGATTTAAGGGATAGTCCGGCTCTTGTTGTAATAGATCATTTCTTAAACGAAGGAGCAGAAATAGATTATTATGATGGATATAATCCTTCATATAAAGACAAGGATGGTAATTTAGTTCATTCATTAAAGGAAATAAATCCGGAAATAATATCTTCTTATGATTTAGTTGTAATTACAACTAACCATTCAAATGTTGATTATCAAATGGTAGTAGATAATGCAAAATATGTATTTGATACAAGATATGCTACAAAAAATGTTGAAAACAAGAAAGATAATATAGAACTTTTATAATTGGAGGCAAAAATTGCAAAAATTAAAATGTGCAATAATTGGCTGTGGTAGAATTTCATATAAACATGTAGAAGCTATTATAGATAATAGTGAAGAAACAGAACTTGTGGCTTTGTGTGATTTAATAGAGGATAGGGCCATAGCTAGAAAGGAACAATATAAGGAAAAATTTCCAGATGCTAAAGTAAGTGTTTATACAGATTATAAAAAAATGCTTACGGAAGTTGACATAGATTATGTTGCAATAGCTACAGAAAGTGGATATCATGGAGAAATATCTTTAGATTGTTTAAATGAAGATGTTAATTTAATAATAGAAAAACCTATGGCTATGACTTTAGAAGAAATAGACAGTATTAATGAACTTTCTGATAAAAAAGGATTAAAGGTAGCTGTTAGTCACCAAAATAGATTTAATCCACCTATTCAAAAATTGAGAAAAGCAATTGATGAAGGTAAATTTGGAAATTTAATTAATGGAACTGCTAGAATACTTTGGACCAGAGATCAAAATTATTATGACATGGCACCATGGAGGGGAACTAAAGCTTTAGATGGTGGTACTCTAATGAATCAATGTATTCATAATATAGATTTATTATTATGGATGATGGGTTCAGAAGTAGTATCTGTAAAATCTGAAAGAGGTACCTTCCTAAGAGATATTGAAATGGAAGACTTTGGAGCCATATTATTAAGATTTGCAAATGGTTCAATAGGAATAATTGAAGGTTCTGCTTGTGTTTATCCTAAAAATTTAGAGGAGACTTTAAGTATTTTTGGAGAAACCGGAACGGCAGTTATAGGTGGACTTGCAGTAAATGAAATAAAAACTTGGAATTTTGAAGATAAAAATGAAAAAGCAGATGAATTGGATTCTGGTAAAATAGAAAATGTTTATGGTGATGGACATACACCACTATATAAAGATTTTATTGATGCAGTAAATAATGACACTCAACCGTTAGTTACTGGATATGAAGCTAGAAAACCTGTTGAAGTAATTTTAAAATCATATGAAGAAAAGAAATGGCCTTAGAATATTCTAAGGTCTTTTTGTTTGGAGATAATTATGAAACTAGAATCAGATAATATGAAAAAATATTTGGAATCTTCTAACTATATTGACTATAATAATGATTTAATTAAAAGAAAAAGTTTTGAAATCAAGAATAATAGTAAGGACAATTTAGACTATATAAAAAAATGCTTTGAATTTGTAAGAGACGAAATAAAACATTCATGGGATTATAAAGAAAGTCGTATTACAATAAAAGCTTCTGATGTATTAAAATATAAAACGGGAATATGTTGGGCAAAATCCAACTTATTAGCAGCCTTGTTGAGGGTTAATAATATACCAACAGGTTTTTGTTATCAAAAACTTACTTTGAAAGATAAGCCCAGTAGTGGCTACTGTATTCATGCTTTTAATGCTGTAAAAATAGAAGAGATAAACAAATGGGTTAAGTTAGATGCTCGTGGAAATAATAATATTGTCAATGTGGAATTTTCTTTAGATAGAGATAATTTAGCTTTTAATACTAGAAAACATTATGGTGAAAAAGAATACGATATTATATATTATAAGCCCTTGGAAAATACAATGAAGGTTTTAAAAGAGAACAGGGATGCCTTGTTTATGTATTTAAACTGTTTACCAGAGGATATTTAAACAGAAAAATAATTCCATAAGAATTCTGTAGCCTAGTAATTTAAGTAAGTATAAGTCTGAAAAGGTTTTTTTAGCTATTGTAAATAATCAAAATTATTGTTAAACTATATTTATAATTATAAACAAAAGTATAGTTATTATCATTATACGATATATTTTGTAAAATACAAGGGTTTTTCAAAATATTTTGTTTGTTTAAGAAAGAAAGTATATTTTAATTAATACATATAGGAATTAAAATATTATTATTAAGAATTTTAAAATAAAATGTTGAGGTGTAATTTATAATGGAAAAATATGTTTTTACTGTTAACGGAAAAACATGTGAAACAGAAAAGGATATCCCACTACTTACATATCTTAGAAACGAATTAGGCTTATTTTCAGTTAAAGATGGTTGTAGTGAAGGTGCGTGTGGAACATGTTCGGTTATTGTAGATGGTAGATCCATGAGAGCTTGTGTACTTAAAACAAGTAGAGCTCATGGTAAAAGTATTACAACAGTAGAAGGCTTATCTGAAAAGGAAAAAGAAGCTTTTGTATACGCATTTGGAGTTAAGGGTTCTGTTCAATGTGGTTTTTGTATACCGGGAATGGTTATATCCGGAAAAGCATTAATAGATCAAAACCCAAATCCAACTGAAGAAGAAATTAAAAAAGCGATTAGAGGAAATATTTGTCGTTGTACAGGATATAAAAAGATTATTGAAGGAATTGATTTAGCCGCTGCTATTCTTCGAGGAGATGCTCAAATTGACGATCTTGAAAAAGGTGAAGAATATGGAGTAGGAGAAAAAGCCTTTAGAATTGACGTAAGAGAAAAAGTTTTAGGAACTGGCGAATACTGTGATGATGTTGTAATGGAAGGTATGTTACATGGTTCTGCAATAAGATCTAAATATCCGAGAGCAAGAATTTTAGATATAGATGCTAGTAAGGCACTTGCACTTCCAGGAGTAGTAGATGTATTAACAGCAGAAGATGTGCCAAATAATAAGGTAGGTCACATTCAACAGGATTGGGATGTTTTCATAGCTAAAGGCGATATTACAAGATCAGTTGGAGATGCAATTTGTTTAGTAGTTGCAGAAACTGAAGAAATAATGAACAAAGCAAAGGCTATGGTAAAAATAAAATATGAACAATTGGAACCTGTAAGAAATATAAAGGAAGCTATGGCAGAAGATGCTCCGAAACTTCATGAAAATGGAAACTTATGTCAGCAAAGACATGTTACTAGAGGAGATGCTAAAAAAGCCTTGGCAGAATCTAAATATGTAGTTACACAATCCTATAGTACTCCATTTACTGAGCATGCTTTCCTAGAGCCTGAATGTGCTGTTGCTTTTCCTTATAAGGATGGAGTAAAGGTATATACTTCTGACCAAGGAGTATATGACACAAGAAAAGAAATAGCAATAATGTTTGGCTGGGAAGAGGACAAAATAGTTGTTGAAAATAAATTAGTAGGTGGAGGATTTGGTGGTAAGGAAGACGTATCTGTACAACACGTTGCTTGCCTTGCAGCAAATAAACTTCAAAAACCGGTAAAGGTAAAATTAACTAGACAAGAATCCATTAACTTCCATCCAAAAAGACATGCTATGGAAGGTACATTTACATTAGGCTGTGACGAAAATGGTATATTTACAGCTTTAGATTGTGACATTTACTTTGATACAGGAGCCTATGCTTCATTATGTGGACCGGTTTTAGAAAGAGCTTGTACACATTCAGTTGGACCTTACACTTATCAAAATACGGACATAAGAGGTTATGGATACTATACAAATAATCCGCCGGCAGGAGCTTTCCGTGGCTTTGGAGTTTGCCAAAGTGAATTTGCCCTTGAATCAAATATAAACTTATTAGCTGAAAAAGTTGGAATTTCTCCTTGGGAAATTCGTTACCGTAATGCAATAGAACCTGGAAAAGTTTTACCGAATGGACAAATCGCAGATGTTTCTACTGCATTAAAGGAAACTTTAGAAGCTGTAAAAGATGTTTATGAAGCTAATCCTGGACGTGCTGGTATAGCATGTGCAATGAAAAACTCAGGAGTAGGAGTAGGCTTACCGGACAAAGGTAGGGCTAGAATAGAGGTTCATGATGGAATTGTTCAATTATATACAGCAGCTTCTGAAATTGGACAAGGATGTTTTACAGTATTTTTACAAATGATATCTGAAACATTAGATATTGGTTTAGAAAAAATAAAATATATGGGATGTAATTCTGAAATAGCACCGGATTCAGGAACTACTTCAGGCTCACGTCAAACATTAATTACAGGAGAAGCAGTTCGTATGGCTTCTGAAGATTTAAAAGCAGATTTAGAAGCAGCAGGTGGAGATCTATCTAAACTAGAAGGAAAAGAATACTATGCAGAATTCTTTGAGCCAACAGATAAATTAGGTGCCGACAAACCAAATCCTGTAAGTCACGTTGCATATGGATTTGCAACACATGTTGTAGTATTAGATGATGATGGAAAAGTTAAAGAGGTTCATGCAGCTCATGACTCTGGAAAAGTAGTTAATCCAATTTCAATTCAAGGTCAAATTGAAGGTGGAGTATTAATGGGATTAGGCTATGCATTTACAGAGGACTTTCCATTAAAGGATTGTGTTCCACAAGTTAAGTTTGGAACATTAGGACTAATGAGAGCAACGGATATACCATATATTAATGCAATATATGTAGAAAAAGATGAGCTATTACCATTTGCTTATGGTTCAAAAGGTATTGGTGAAATTGCAACTATACCTACAGCACCAGCTGCACAAGGGGCTTATTATGCAATGGACGGCGTATTGAGAACTACCTTACCAATGGATGATACAGCTTATGTTAAAAAGAAAAAAGCAGTTAAAAAATAAATAAAAATAATTTAGCAAGGGATTCGTTTTTAACAAAATGAATCCCTTGAATTTTAATAAAAATCAAGAAAAAGAATAAACTTATTTTATAAAATAAGTTAAATAATAAAAAAATTACAGTTTTACAAGACCTAAAAAATAAAAAAAAAGATATTATGGAAAAAAGCTCTATCTTATAATAGGAAGTAGACTAGAACATGGCAATTAAATAAGATGATTTTTGAATCTAATAAGGGTGGAAGCTTGGATTAGCTAATAAGCTTTTTGAACTAAAAAAAGTATAAAGGGACCATCATAAATATGAAGATGAAGATTTAAAGGTATTAAAAAATCCAGAGTAAAAATTTCACCCTGGATTTTATAGTTAATGGATATTAAAAATCTTTCACAAAATTATATAGGGTTTTAACAGGAATTCCTGTAGCTCCATAAGGAATATAACTATATGGTTTAGTTATATAGGCAGGACCGGCAATGTCCATATGAGCCCAGTTTTTACCTTCAACAAATTCCTCTAAAAATAAACCTGCAGTAATAGCTCCACCATATGGACCGGTAGAGTTAGTAATGTCTGCTATTTTACTCTTTAACATATCTCTAGTTTCTTTAAATGATGGTAATTTCCAAACATATTCTCCGGATTTTTCTGAAGCTTCTTGAATTTTGTTATAAACATTGTCATTGTTTGTTACTATACCTGTTGTTATTTCACCTAGGGCTACAACGCAAGCACCGGTTAAGGTTGCTAGGTCAACAATGGTATTAGCCTCTGTTTTAGTTGCAGCATAATATAAGGCGTCAGCTAAAGTTAAACGTCCTTCAGCATCTGTGTTTTTCACTTCTATTGTAGTACCTTTCATTGAACTAATAATATCTCCGTTTTTATAAGCGTTTCCGGAAATCATATTTTCACAAGCTGCTATTAGCCCAACTACATTTTGTTGAATATTGTTTTTTGCTAGAGCATACATAGTTCCAATAACTGTTGCGGAACCTGCCATATCCCCCATCATTGTAGCCATACCTTCAGGTTTTTTTATTGCATATCCACCGGAATCGTAGGTAAGTCCTTTACCGACTAAAGCTATTAGTTCACTATTCTTATCTTTTACAGGTGTATATTCTAATTTAATAAACTTAGGTTCTTTTGCGGAGCCTTTTGAAACAGCTAGGAAGGCATGCATGTTCATATCTTCAATTTCTTTTTTATTATAAACTGTAACTTTAATACCCAATGGCTCTAATATTTCCTTGGCTTTTTGTGCTAAAGTTTCAGGATACAAATCTATAGAAGGAGTGTTGACCAATTCCCTAGTTATATTAATACCGTCAACAATGTTTTCTACTTCTGAAAGAAACCTTTCGTTTAGTTCTGCGTTATTTGGTAACTTAATATTAATATTAAAATCTAATTTAGTATCTTTTTTTGTTTTATAAGTATCAAAACTATAATTGGATTGTAAAAATCCCTCAATTAAAGCAGGAATAAAAATATTACTTTCAAAATATTCTACCTCAAAATAATTTATGTTTATATTAGAATAATTTTTACTTTTTAAATCCTTTGCAATTTTGAAACCAAGATGACGAATATCGTTTAGTAATAGTTTTTTTGTATCTCCTAGATTTACTAAGTATATTTTCTCAGATTCATTAATATAGTAGAAAATTTTAAAATTATCACTTTCAAAATAATTTATTTCCTCTAATACTTTCTTCAAACTAGGTTTAATTTTTTCAACATCGAAATTATTGTCAATAATATAGACCTCTAATGCATTATCAATATTGCTATTAATTTTTAGTTGCATTTAAAAACACCTCCAAAAAATAATATACCCTATTTATTATAAATTGACACAGAGTTTATAAGTTGATAATATAATCTTCGAGGTAGAATATGATGAAAAAAATTTTTGCATTTATTTTAATAGGAACTCTATTTTTTTTAACTTCTTGTAATAAAATTAGTAAGGCAGGTACTTATGAAGCTACAGGAAAAGGGAGAAACGGAGATTTAAAGGTTTCTGTTACAATTAACTCAGAAGGTGAAATATCGGATATTGAACTAGTTGAATATGAAGACAATATAGAATTTGTTGAAGCATGTTATGAAAAAATCAAGGAAGAAATAATAAGAAATAATTCATATGATGTCGATACTGTAACAGGTGCAACATTAACTAGCGAAGGTATAAAGGAAGCTGTAAAAAATGCAGTAGAACAATCTAAATAAATTTTTCAAAAAATACAATTTAAGGTGACCCCAAAAAGTTGGACTTTTTCCAGAGCAGATTTTTTGCTCTGGTTTTTTATATTATACTGTAGCTAATTTTATTTAATTATTTTGAAAGACTTATGTCAAGAGCAAAAGCGAAGCGACTCTTGATATATGGCTTTCAAAATAATACCATAGCTATGCTACAGATAATTGTTTTCTATATTCTACTGGACTTAACCATCCAAATCTTTCTTTTATCCTTAGTTCATTATAGTATTTTATATATTTTCTTATTGCTGTTTCCAATTCCTCATAACTATAATATATTTTTCCATAATACATTTCTTGCTTCATTATTCCAAAGAAATTTTCTATTGGTGAGTTGTCTAAACAATTACCTTTTCTAGACATACTTTGCATTATTCTGTTTTACCTTAGCTCTTTTACATAGGCCTTCATCTGATACGCCCAACCTTGATCTGAATGAAAAGTCCTTCTGTATTTACAATCAGACGTTATTTTAATAGTTTCTTTTAAGGAAGCCATTATACTCTCTGCTGATGGTTTTTCAGATATTCCATAACTTAATATTTCCAGGTTACATAAATCCATAAATGGATCAAAATACAACTTTTTAATTTGAAGATTGCCATTTTTATCACGCTCATAGTATTTAAATTCCGTTGTATCTGTTGTGATTTTTTGATGTATTACACTGGTGTTAAATCGTCTATTTAGTTTGTTTTTTGCTATTTTACCAACTTTACCTTTGTATGAACTATATTTTCTACTTTTTCTAGTAAATGACATTACTTGAAGTTTAAGTTTTTGTACAAGTTTTTGTACAAGTCTTTGCACCTTCTTCTTATTTATCTTAAATCCTAATTTTTTAAGTTCACCATAAATTCTTCTATATCCAAAGTTTTCATGGTCTTCTCTTATCTTTAAGATTTCTTCTTCTATTTTTTTATCCGGATTATCTCTATTAAATCTTTTTTGCCAATACATATATGTTGATTTGGGAAATTTAAGCACTGCAAGAATATCTTTTAATTTAAATGATCCTCGGAGATTGTGTATTATTCTTGCGATTTGTTCTTTTTTTGACTTTCCTTTAGACGCAATCTCCTCAATTCTTTTAAATATTCATTCTCTATTTTCAGAGCTAAAACTTGTTGTTCTAGTTCTTTAATTCTATCAGCATCATTTTTACTTATCTGAGAATTTTTATTGTTTTTATTGTCTTTAGCTTTCATTTTAGAGGGTCTCCCTTGTTGTTTTACGAGACCTTCTTTTCCCAATTTTCTAAACTTTGATACCCACCCTGCTATTAATGATGGATTATTTATTCCGAAATTGGTTGCTAGTTCATGATAAGAGATCTCTGTAGTTAGGTAAGACTCTATCATATTTAATTTAAAATCTAAAGTATATTTATCATTTTGTCGTTTTCTTAATAACCCTATTTCTCCAAATTCTTTATATGCTTGTATCCAGGTACATACTGTCGTAAAACTTGGAATATTATATTTTTTAGCTAGATACTGATATCCTCCCAAGCCATCTAAATATTCCTCTACTACTTTTAGTTTAAATTCAAAACTATATTTCGCCATTGAAAAACCGACCTCCTACTCGTTAGATTTTTGGTCTAACTTTTGGGGGTCGGTACAAATTTATTGTCTTTTTTTTATTACACTATGATATAATTCCAGTATGGAGAATATAAAAGATACAACTATAAAAACCCATAAGGAAGCTAAGGATTTTTCAATTCTATTAGTAAGTATGGCTCAAGTATTAGTACAAAATGGAGCTGAAATTTATAGAGTTGAGGATACAATAGCTAGAATGTGTGGTGTTTATAAAGAAATTAAAAATATAAATATATATGCTACTTATAATATGGTAATGGTATCTTTTAATTATAAAGATGAAGATATTATTACTATGAGAAGAATAAATTCATATTCCTTTGATTTAAGCAAAATATCTAAAATAAATAATTTCTCTAGAAAATTTGTAAACGGGGAATATAATATAAGTGAAGGAGCGAAAATAGTTAATGACATTGGCTATGGTAGTTATCAATCTTTAAGAAACTACTTAATATTTGGTAGCTTGGGAGCTGCGGCCTTAATATTTAATTTTGGTGGTACTTGGGAGGATTTTTTTGTAACTTTATTTGCCGGCTTCGCTGGTATTTTAGTGCTATTTAAAGTTGAAGATATTAGTTTCTCATTTTTTTTCAATAATATAGCAGGTGCTTTTGCCGCTGCTTTAGTGGCAGTACTTGGAATTAGCTTGGGAATTGGAACTAATGTGGATATTGTAATAACAGGGGCTATTATCCCACTATTGCCTGGAATATATTTTACTAATGCAGTAAGGGATTTTATGAGTGGTGATGTTTTATCTGGTATGTATGGCATGATGAAATCTATTTTAGTTGCAGCAGGTATGGCTCTAGGAGTTGGTTTAGTTTTATATTTTTATTATTAGAGGTAAATATATGATCTTATTTAAGTCAATAAGTGCAGGAGCATCAGCGCTGTTTTACGGATTGTTTTTTAATTCTCCAAAAAAATCTACATATGGTAACTTTATTACAGGAACAGTAGGTATGTTTGTTTATTATATATTCTTTGTAAAACTGGAAACAAAATTTGTTCCCTTAGTTATTAGCTCTTTTACAATAGGTCTTATGGCAGAGCTATTAGCTAGAATATGTAAATTTCCAGCAACTGTTTACTTAGTACCTAGTTTAATTCCGCAAGTTCCGGGACTTGCAATGTTTAGAACCATGCAGGGCTTAGCAATGCAAAACTTAGATGCAGTATTGTCAAATGCTTTAGATACCCTAATTAGTGCAACAGCATTAGCACTAGGAATAGTACTTTCGACAATATTTTCAAAATCTATTAACAGAGTAAGAATGAAAAGTAGAAAATATAAGAGGTAGAAGATGTTAATAAAAAAAGATTATAGCAGCAATAATTTTAAAACAATATATTTAGCCGGTGGTTGCTTTTGGGGAGTAGAGGAATATTTTAAAAGAATACTGGGAGTTGAATATACAGAAGTTGGTTATGCCAATGGAATAAGTGAAGAAACCAACTACAGATTATTAAATGAAACAAAACATAGTGAAGCTGTAAAAATAATATACGATACTAATATAATTAATTTAAAAAACATATTAGAAAAATTCTTTAAAATAGTAGATCCTACAAGTATAAATAAACAGGGCAATGATGTTGGAATACAATATAGAACCGGAATATACTATGAAAAGGAAGAAGATAAGAAGATAATATTAGAATATATTAATGAAGTACAGAAAAAATACAGCAAGAAAATAGTAGTGGAAGTAGAAAAAATAAAGAACTTTACTAAGGCCGAAGAATATCATCAAGAGTATTTAAGGAAAAATCCTTTAGGCTATTGTCATATTAACTTGGAAGAATTTGAAGTGGAAAAGCCTGTAGTAAATGAAAAGAACTATAGTAGACCAAATAATAAAGAAATTAAGAAAGCACTAACAGAAGAACAATACTTAGTAACACAAGAGGATATGACAGAAAAACCATTTAGAAATATTTATAATGACAATTTTAATAAAGGCATTTATGTAGATATTGTAACTGGTGAGCCTTTATTCTTGTCTTCAGATAAATTTGATTCAGGGTGTGGTTGGCCTTCTTTTAGCAAACCAATAGATGAAGAGGTTATTAAATATAAAAAAGACAATAAATTAAAAGTTGAAAGAACAGAAGTAAGAAGTAGAGTAGGAAATAGTCATTTAGGACATGTATTTAATGATGGACCAAGGGAAAAAGGTGGTCTAAGATATTGTATAAACTCAGCAAGTCTTAAATTCATACCTATTGAAAATATGAAAGAAGAAGGATATGAGGACTATATAAAGTATCTTTAAAAAACATTAATTAAGAATAAACTTGACTTTAATATTAAAATATTCTTTAAAAATATAAAAATATTAAAAGAATGTAAAAAACAAGTAAAAAAGATTTGACAATATTAAAAATAATTGATAATATAAATAGGCACTCAACTGAAGTGCCTTTTTAATTGGAAACAAAAAAATAAAAGGTGTTGACAAAAAGAAATACCCTATGGTATACTTAAAAAGTTGTCACGAGAGTGCAGCAAGAACCTAGACAAAAGAAAAGTGTAAAAAACTTTGAGAAAAAGTACAACCAAAACAATAATTTTCGGTGTAAAATTAAGAAGAAGTCAGCAAGAGCTGAATCAAACATTTAATTGAGAGTTTGATCCTGGCTCAGGACGAACGCTGGCGGCGTGCTTAACACATGCAAGTCGAACGAGAATCTTATCAGTGGAAACTTCGGTAGAAACAGATAAGAGGAAAGTGGCGAACGGGTGAGTAACGCGTGAGCAACCTGCCTTACACAAAGGGATAGCCTCGGGAAACCGGGATTAATACCATATGAGACCCCATTGGCGAGTGCCAAAGAGGTTAAAGATTTATCGGTGTAAGATGGGCTCGCGTCTGATTAGCTAGTTGGTAGGATAAAAGCCTACCAAGGCAACGATCAGTAACCGGCTTGAGAGAGTGAACGGTCACATTGGAACTGAGACACGGTCCAAACTCCTACGGGAGGCAGCAGTGGGGAATATTGCACAATGGGGGAAACCCTGATGCAGCGACGCCGCGTGAGCGACGAAGGTTTTCGAATCGTAAAGCTCTGTCCTTGGAGAAGATAATGACGGTAACCAAGGAGGAAGCACCGGCTAAATACGTGCCAGCAGCCGCGGTAATACGTATGGTGCGAGCGTTGTCCGGAATTATTGGGCGTAAAGGGTACGTAGGCGGTATAGCAAGTCAGATGTTAAAGCGTGGGGCTCAACCCCATAAAGCATTTGAAACTGTTAAACTTGAGTAGTGGAGAGGAAAGTGGAATTCCTAGTGTAGCGGTGAAATGCGTAGATATTAGGAGGAATACCAGTTGCGAAGGCGACTTTCTGGACACAAACTGACGCTGAGGTACGAAAGCGTGGGGAGCAAACAGGATTAGATACCCTGGTAGTCCACGCCGTAAACGATGAATGCTAGGTGTTGGGGGTCAAACCTCGGTGCCGAAGTTAACACATTAAGCATTCCGCCTGGGGAGTACGGTGGCAACACTGAAACTCAAAGGAATTGACGGGGACCCGCACAAGCAGCGGAGCATGTGGTTTAATTCGATGCAACGCGAAGAACCTTACCAGGGCTTGACATATATGCGCTAGCACTAGAGATAGTGGGTTCTCTTCGGAGACGCATATACAGGTGGTGCATGGTTGTCGTCAGCTCGTGTCGTGAGATGTTGGGTTAAGTCCCGCAACGAGCGCAACCCCTATATCTAGTTACCAGCAAGTAAAGTTGGGGACTCTAGATAGACTGCCGGTGACAAACCGGAGGAAGGTGGGGATGACGTCAAATCATCATGCCCTTTATGTCCTGGGCTACACACGTGCTACAATGGCCGGTACAGAGGGAAGCGAAGTCGTGAGGCGAAGCGAATCTCAGAAAGCCGGCCCCAGTTCGGATTGTAGGCTGCAACTCGCCTACATGAAGCCGGAGTTGCTAGTAATCGCAAATCAGCATGTTGCGGTGAATGCGTTCCCGGGTCTTGTACACACCGCCCGTCACACCACGGAAGTTAGTAATACCCGAAGCCGTCAAGCTAACCGCAAGGAGGCAGACGTCGAAGGTAGGATTAATGACTGGGGTGAAGTCGTAACAAGGTAGCCGTATCGGAAGGTGCGGCTGGATCACCTCCTTTCTAAGGAGTACAGTGCAGTAGTTAGAGTACAATAAGGAAATAAAGTACTGCATTAAGCCTTAACAAATCATAGATTTGAATAGGACTAATAGTTTTTTACACTTTTGTCGAGGGTTTTTTTAAATTAAAGACAAATAACATGGGGGTGTAGCTCAGTTGGGAGAGCGCCTGCCTTGCAAGCAGGAGGCCAGGAGTTCGAATCTCCTCATCTCCACCAATAACCGTAAGGTTATAGAAAAATAGAACATTGAAAACAAAATAGTAATAAATATTTCTGGTCAAGCGACTAAGGGCATAAGGTGAATGCCTTGGCACTAGGAGCCGAAGAAGGACGCGACAAGCAGCGAAAGCGACGGTTAGGAGCAAATATCCAACGATCCGTCGGTATCCGAATGGGGAAACCCACTTAGACAAACTCTAAGTATCCATATCCCAACCAATTAAGATATGGAAGGAAACCAGGTGAACTGAAACATCTAAGTAACCTGAGGAAAAGAAAGAAAACTCGATTCCCGTAGTAGCGGCGAGCGAAGAGGGAAGAGCCCGACATAAGAGAATACAACAACAAGAATTAGAAGAATTGCCTGGGAAGGTAAGCCGTAGAGAGTGAAAGCCTCGTATTCAAAAATTCAAGAAGTTGCTCTTAGAAAGAGTACCACGAAACACGAGAAATTTTGTGGGAATATGGGAGGACCACCTCCCAAGGCTAAATACTACCTAGTGACCGATAGCGAATAGTACCGTGAGGGAAAGGTGAAAAGAACCCCGGGAGGGGAGTGAAAAAGAACCTGAAACCTTATGCCTACAAGCAGATAGAGCATCAATAAGATGTAATATCGTACTTTTTGTAGAACGGGCCAGCGAGTTATGATATGTAGCAAGATTAATCGTTTAAGACGAGAAGTCGTAGGGAAACCGAGTCTGAATAGGGCCAAAGTTGCATATTGTAGACCCGAAACCAGGTGATCTATCCATGTGCAGAGTGAAGTTCAAGTAAAATTGAATGGAGGCTCGAACCGGGTATGGTTTAAAACATATCGGATGACGTGTGGATAGGGGTGAAAAGCCAATCGAACCTGGAGATAGCTGGTTCTCCTCGAAATAGCTTTCGGGCTAGCCTTAACGTAGTAATTGGAGGGGGTAGAGCACTGATTAGTCTAGGGGCATATAATGTTACCGAAACTTATCAAACTCCGAATACCTCTAAATTAGCGTTAGGAGTCAGACTATGTGGGATAAGCTTCATAGTCGAAAGGGAAAGAGCCCAGACCACCAGCTAAGGTCCCAAAATATAGATTAAGTGGAAAAGGATGTAACACTACTTAGACAACCAGGATGTTGGCTTAGAAGCAGCCACACATTTAAAGAGTGCGTAATAGCTCACTGGTCAAGTGGTGATGCGCCGAAGATTACCGGGGCTAAAATCTAATACCGAAGCTGTGGAACGAGTAATCGTTGGTAGAGGAGCGTTGTGTAAAGGAAGAAGCAAAACTGTAAGGTTTTGTGGACATTACACAAGTGAGAATGCTGGCATGAGTAGCGAAAAGGTGAGTGAGAATCTCACCCGTCGAAAGCCTAAGGGTTCCTGGGGAAGGCTCGTCCACCCAGGGTAAGTCGGGGCCTAAGCCCAGGCCGAAAGGCGTAAGCGATGGATAACAGGTAGAAATTCCTGTACTATCTCAAGCGATTGAGAGAAGTGTTGACGCAGAAGGATATACTTAGCGCACGGAAGGAAGAGTGCGTCCAAGTAAGTAGGTGGTAGGAGTAGGAAAATCCGCTCTTGCATAACACTGAGATACGATGGGGAGCGAAAAACAAGTAGTGAAGAAGTAGATTCCACGCTGCCAAGAAAAGGCACTATCGAGCGAAGAGATACCCGTACCGCAAACCAACACAGGTAGGCGAGGAGAGAATCCTAAGACGCGCGGAAGAACCTTTGTTAAGGAACTCGGCAAAATGACCCCGTAACTTCGGGAGAAGGGGTACCATGAGACGTATATGTTAAACACAAAAAGCGAAGCATGGTCGCAGAGAATAGGCCCAAGCGACTGTTTACCAAAAACACAAGTATCTGCTAAATCGAAAGATGAAGTATAGGTGCTGACACCTGCCCGGTGCTGGAAGGTTAAGGGGAAATGTTAGGGGTAACCCAAAGCATAGAACTTAAGCCCCAGTAAACGGCGGCCGTAACTATAACGGTCCTAAGGTAGCGAAATTCCTTGTCGGGTAAGTTCCGACCCGCACGAAAGGTGTAACGATTTGGGCACTGTCTCAACAAAGGATCCGGTGAAATTGTAGTACTCGTGAAGATGCGAGTTACCCACGGCAGGACGGAAAGACCCCGTGGAGCTTTACTGCAGGCTGACATTGGATTTTGGTATTAAATGTACAGAATAGGTGGGAGACTAAGAAACTAGGGCGCCAGTCTTAGTGGAGTCTCAAGTGGGATACCACCCTTTTAATGCTAAAGTTCTAACCTGGTACCTTGAAACAGGTACAGGGACACTGTCAGTTGGGCAGTTTGACTGGGGCGGTCGCCTCCTAAAGAGTAACGGAGGCGTTCAAAGGTTCCCTCAGAATGGTTGGAAATCATTCACAGAGTGCAAAGGCAAAAGGGAGCTTAACTGTGACACCAACAAGTGGAGCAGATAGGAAACTAGGACTTAGTGATCCGGTGGTACCGAGTGGAAGGGCCATCGCTCAACGGATAAAAGCTACCCCGGGGATAACAGGCTTATCTCCCCCAAGAGTTCACATCGACGGGGAGGTTTGGCACCTCGATGTCGGCTCGTCTCATCCTGGGGCTGGAGAAGGTCCCAAGGGTTGGGCTGTTCGCCCATTAAAGAGGCACGCGAGCTGGGTTCAGAACGTCGTGAGACAGTTCGGTCCCTATCCGCCGTGGGCGTAAGAAATTTGAGAGGAGCTGTCCCTAGTACGAGAGGACCGGGATGGACAGACCGCTGGTGTATCAGTTGTTCCGCCAGGAGCACAGCTGAGTAGCTAAGTCTGGTCGGGATAAGTGCTGAAGGCATCTAAGCACGAAGCCCCCCTCAAGATGAGATTTCTTTTTCAGAGATGAAGAGAGATACCATGAAGAAAATATGGTTGATAGGTCAGAGGTGTAAGAGCAGTAATGTTTTTAGCTAACTGATACTAATATATCGAAAGCTTGACCAGGAATATTTATTACTATTTTTTGAAGCCGTAACCCAGTTTGTGAAACAAATTGAAGTACGACTCATGACCTAATAGAAGTCTATAGACAGTTAGTAGAAACAATGTTACAATAGAAAAAGTTAATATAGGGTGAAGATAGCGGAAGGGATACACCTGTACCCATCTCGAACACAGAAGTTAAGCCTTTTAGCGCCGATGGTACTATGATGGAAACGTCATGGGAGAGTAGGTATTTGCCCAACAATATTCCCTGTACGATTTAATCGTATGGGGAATTTTTTGATATAAAGGCATACTAAAGTAGTGGAGTATATTATTGGATTATATTTTTGTGCTTTTAACTCTATTTAAATTAATTATTTATTAGTCTAAATTTCATTTGTATTTTACTTCAAATTTTTCATGTATTGCTATAGTTTAATATAAATATAACTTATTTATTCCATATATGATAGAATTATTTATATAAACTATAAACATTAATAAAAGAATATTTTATCCATTATTTTAATTATTAAGGAAGAAGATAAGAATTAATCTATAAAAGATTATAGGAATTAAAAGTAAAATTGTTTACATAAACTTCTATTTAAGTTAAAATCAATGGGTAAGTAAATTTAAAGGAGTAATTATGACAATTTCATTTTCAGAATTTATAAGTCAAGTTTTTTCTAACTATGCATTACTTATTACTGTTATTCTTACTTTAGCAGTAATTTTTGTTAATGGATGGACAGATGCACCTAATGCTATTGCTACAACAGTTTCTACAAGAGCTATGAGGGCAAAACCTGCAATTTTGATGGCAGCTATTTTCAATTTTTTAGGTGTTTTAATTATGACTATGATAAATGCGAATGTAGCTGAAACTATATATAATATGGTTGACTTTAGTGGTAATTCTCATGAAGCTTTAGTTGCATTATGTGCTGCTTTATTTGCAATAGTAATATGGGCTACAGCTGCTTGGTATTTTGGTATACCAACTAGTGAATCTCATGCATTAATAGCTGGTTTATCTGGAGCTGCTATTGCACTTCATAATAGTTTAAGTGGAATTAATGGGCGTGAATGGATAAAAGTAATTTATGGGTTATTTTTATCTACTGTATTAGGATTTATTTTCGGATATATTTTAGTTAGTATAGTCAAGTTTTTATTTAAAAACATAGATAGAAGAAAAACCCAAGGATTTTTCCAAGGAAGTCAAATAGTAGGTGGAGCTGCTATGGCCTTTATGCATGGAGCTCAAGATGGTCAAAAATTTATGGGTGTTTTTATGTTAGGTATGTTTTTATCTAGGGGTTCTATTCAAACTGAATTTATTATACCTGTTTGGTTAATGATTTTATGTTCAGCAGTTATGGGAATAGGTACTTCAATAGGTGGGTATAAAATTATTAAATCAGTAGGTATGGACATGGTAAAATTAGAAAAATATGAGGGCTTTTCTGCAGATATAGGTGCAGCCTTATGTTTGTTACTTTCTTCAATTGGAGGTATACCTGTTAGTACAACTCATGTAAAAACTACTGCAATTATGGGAGTAGGTGCTTCTAAAAGATTGTCCAATGTAAACTGGTCAGTTGTAAAAGAAATGGTATTGACTTGGGTGTTAACTTTCCCAGGATGTGGTATTATTGGATTTGTTATGGCAAAAATATTTATGATTTTATTTTAAGGAGTTAATATGTCAGTGTATAATTATTATGAGGGATTTGTCAGAATGTCAAAAAAGGCAAAGGAATGTGCTTATTATTTAAATAATGAATTAAAAAATTTTGATAAATCTATATTAGAATCTAAAATTGATGAAATTCATGCTATTGAACATGAAAGCGATGAAATAAAACATGAAATTATGGAAAACTTGGTAAAGGAGTTTTTACCGCCAATTGAACGAGAAGATATTATGATAATAACACATTATTTAGATAATGTTACTGATAATTTAGAGGAAGTACTTATTAATCTATATATTTTAAATATAGACAGTATTACCGATAAATCTATAGCCTTCAGTGAATTAATTATAGAATGTGTTGAAACTATGCATAAATGTCTTGAGGAACTACATAATTTTAAAAAATCTAAAATATTACTACCCCTAATTATTTCAGTTAATACAATTGAAGAAAAGGGAGATGTTTTATATTTAGAAACGATGAATGAACTTTATAGAAAAAACACTGATCCAATTTATATTATGGCTTGGTCAAAAATTTATGATTTGTTAGAAAAATGCTTAGATTCTTGCGAAAGTGTAGCAGATGAATTAGAAGTAATTATATTGAAGAATAGTTAATTAGGGGAGGAATAATGAAGTTTTTTATTGATACTGCAAATGTTGAAGAAATTAAAGAGGTAGCTTCTTGGGGTATTGTTGATGGTGTAACAACTAATCCATCTTTAATAGCTAAGGAAGGTCGAGTTTTTAAAGATGTAATTAAAGAAATAACCGATATTGTTGATGGTCCTATTTCTGCAGAAGTTGTTAGTTTAGATTCTGAAGGAATGGTTAAAGAAGCCTTGGATTTAGTTACTATTCATAAAAATATAGTTATAAAATTACCAATGACTAAAGAAGGTCTTAAGGCTTGTAAAAAACTTACAGATAAAGGAATAAAAACAAATATTACCTTGATTTTTTCTGCTTCACAAGCGTTAATGGCGGCTAAGGCTGGTGCAACTTATGTAAGTCCATTTTTAGGACGTTTAGACGACATTAGCTCCGATGGTCTAATACTAATAGAAGATATTGTAGAAATATTTTCTAATTATAATATTGAAACTGAAATAATTTGTGCTTCAGTAAGACATCCTATTCATTTAATAAACTGTGCAAAAGTAGGTGCTCATGTAGCGACGATACCATATAAGGTATTTGAACAAATGTTAAAACATCCGCTAACTGATATAGGTATAGAAAAGTTTTTAAGTGACTGGGAATCAGTGAAAAATTTATAATACTAGAGGGCACTGCCCTCTTTTTTCGTGATTGGAGGAAATATGGATATAAATCTACCTTTAAACCTTGTTAGAGTAACAGAAGCTGCAGCTATTAAGTCTTTTTATTATATGGGAAAGGGCGATGCTAATCTTGCAGACCAAGCGGCAGTTGATGCTATGCACTTAGTTTTTAACGATTTGGATATGGAAGGTACTGTTGTAATAGGAGAAGGAGAAATAGATAATGCTCCTATGTTATATATTGGAGAAAAATTAGGTTCAGGCAGAGAAGGATCCCCAAAATTAGATATTGCTGTTGATCCAGTGGAAGGAACTTCCTTAGTTGCTAATGGACAAAATAATGCTATATCCGTTATTGCAGCTGCTCCAAAAGGGTGTTTATTACATGCCCCTGATATGTATATGGAGAAAATTGCATGTGGACCTGAAGGAAAGGATATAGTACATTTAGATTTATCTATTGAAGAAAATATTAAAAGATTAGCGAAAGCAAAGGATAAGGACATTTCAGAAATAATTATTTCTGTTCAAAATAGGCCAAGACATGAAGAGTTAATTAAAAAAATTCGTAATTTTGGGTCAAGAATTAGAATTTTTGAAGAAGGTGATGTAAATACAAGTATAGCAACTTGTTTTAAGTCATCTGGTGTTGATCTTTTTGTAGGTATAGGTGGAGCACCGGAAGGTGTAATTTCAGCTGCTGCAATTAAATCATTAGGTGGAGTTTTTCAAGGAAGACTCAAACCTAGAAATGAAGAGGAAATAGAAAGATGTTATAATATGAATATAAATGATGTAAATAAGATTTTAGAATTAGAGGATTTAGTTAAAGGTGATGAAGCTTTATTTGCAGCTACAGGTATTACTGATGGTGAATTTTTAAATGGAGTGGTACAATATCCTAATAATACTGTAAAAACATATTCTATTATGCTTAGAGCGCAAACAGGAACAATTAGATTTGTTGAAGCTTTGCATAAACTAGACAATAAACCCCATCTTTCTACAAGAAATATGTAAAGGAGATAAAATTTGGACGCAGAGTTACTTAAAGATAAGAAAATTGATGACTTGAAAGTAATAGCAAAAGCTTTGGGAGTTCCAGGTATATCAAAATATAGAAAAAGTGAACTAATTGAAGAAATTGTAAAACAAGCGAAAATAAATGAAGAAGAGAATTTAAAAGATGAAGAAGAAAGTTATTTAGAAAATAATCGTAACAATGTTACAAATAATGATGAAGAAAAAGAAAATACAGGAAATACTAAAGAAATTTCAGGTATCTTAGATATATTACCGGACGGATATGGATTTTTACGTTCAGATGGATATAATTCAGGTGATGAGGATATTTATGTTCCCCCTGTACAAGTTAGAAGGTTTAGATTAAAAACCGGTGACTTTATTGTTGGCTTAACTAGAGAAAAGAAGGAGAAAGAAAAATTTTCTCCACTAATATATGTAAATTCAGTAAATTATGAAGGACCGGAAAATTTAAGAAATAGAAGAAATTTTGAAGATTTAACTCCAATTTATCCTAATAAAAAATTAAAACTCGAAAACAATTCTAAGGATCTATCTACAAGAATAATTGACCTAGTATGTCCAATAGGAAAAGGACAAAGAGGAATGATAGTAGCCCCTCCTAAAACTGGGAAAACAACATTATTAAAATCAATTGCAAATGCAATAGTCAAAAATAATCCAGAAATATTTTTAATCGTTTTATTAATAGATGAAAGACCGGAAGAGGTTACAGATATGCAACGCTCTGTAAAAGGAGAGGTAGTTGCGTCAACTTTTGACGAAATGCCTCAAAATCATACTAGAATAGCTGAAATTGTATTAGAAAGAGCAAAACGTCTAGTTGAACATGGAAGAGATGTTGTTATTTTAATGGATAGTTTAACAAGGCTTTCAAGGGCTTATAATGTAACTAGTCCCTATTCAGGAAAGACTTTGTCAGGAGGATTAGACCCTCTTGCATTAAATCATCCGAAGAGATTTTTTGGTGCTGCAAGAAATATTGAAGAAGGTGGAAGTCTAACAATTCTTGCTACTGCATTAATAGACACCGGCTCTAGAATGGACGATGTTATTTTTGAGGAGTTTAAGGGTACAGGTAATATGGAAGTTCATTTAGATAGAGATTTATCTGATTTAAGAATATTTCCTGCTATAGATATATATAAGTCAGGTACTAGAAAAGATGAATTGCTATTAAGTGAAAATGAATTAGAAACTATGAGAAAAATAAGAAGGGCCTTATCTAATTCAACAAATCAACAAATAGCCGACAAGATTATGGAAATGCTGAAGAATACAAAGACAAATGAGGAATTTGTCAACAGTATTAATAAAGTTAAATTTTAGTATTGATTAATGAAAATTACTATGGTATAATTGTAAGGCTGAATATATGAAAGTACATGAAAGAGGTGAAAGAATGAAGGACGGAATTCATCCAAAGTATCATGAAGCAACAGTAACTTGTGTTACTTGTGGAAATACATTTAAAACTGGATCAACTAAAGAAGAAATCAAAGTAGAGATTTGTTCAGAATGTCACCCATTCTATACAGGTCGTCAAAGATCTGCTGAACGTGGTGGTAGAGTAGAGAAATTTAAAGAGAAATATAATATAAAATAGTTGAAAAGGGCTAGTACGCAAGTACTAGCTTTTTTAAAATAAATTAGGAGATAAAATGGGTGTAAAGAAAAAAACCACAATTGGTGGACAAGCATTATTTGAAGGTATTTTAATGCGGGGACCAAATAAGACAAGTATGGTAGTAAGAAAACCTGATGGAGAATTAGAGATTAAGGAAGATACTACAAAACCTATAGCGAGTAAGAGTAAAATATTCAGATTACCCTTTATTAGAGGGATAATTTCTTTAATAGATTCACTTTATATGGGAGTAAATGCAATAGTGTATTCAACTTCTTTCTATGATGATGAGGAAGACGAGGAACCGGGTTTTTTAGAAAAAAAATTTGGTGATAAAGCCGAAGCTATTGGAACAGGATTATCTATTGTAGTATCATTAGCTTTATCTATTTTAATATTCTTTTTTGTACCGACAATAGTAACTTCATTTTTTAAAAAATTTATTGAAAATACTATTTTATTGAATTTAATTGAAGGATTTATAAGAATTTTAATATTTTTAGCCTATATTTATCTTGTGTCAAAAATGGAAGATATGAAAAGAATTTTCATGTACCATGGTGCAGAACATAAATCGATACACTGCTATGAAAATGGTGATGAGCTAACTGTTGAAAATGTTAGAAAATGCTCAAGACTTCATAGAAGATGTGGTACAAGCTTTATTTTTACAGTTATGATTGTGTCAATACTAGTACTGTCTTTTTTCGGATGGCCAAATCCTTTCGTAAGACTATTAACAAGACTTCTAGCATTACCATTAATTGCAGGAATATCATATGAAATCAATAGATTATTAGGAAGATCCGACAGCGTTATTGCTGAAATACTATCATCACCGGGACTTTTAATTCAAAAACTTGGAACGGTAAGAGAACCAACAGATGATATGATTGAAGTTGCAATTGTAGCATTAAAAGAGGTAATTCCTGAAAATGAAGTTGATGATATATGGTAATACAAGATGTATTGGATTTGTTTAGTAAAGTTGATGGAGAAATAATATTAAAACATTACTTTAATATAAACAAAATCGATATTGTATTAAATAAAAATAAAAAACTTGAAAAAAAACAAGAAGATTTAATATATGAAATATATAAAAAATATAAGAGAAATTATCCTTTACAATATATTTTAGGACAATGGAATTTTTATGGGAGAGATTTTTTCACTGAAGAAGGTATCTTAATACCTAGATTTGAAACGGAAATTTTAGTTGAAAAAATATTGGATTTAAATATTGATTTTAGAAATATTCTAGAAATAGGAGTTGGAAGTGGAATTATTTCTATAACACTGGCTTTAGAAATGGAAAAATCCCAAATAATTGGAGTAGATATTTCTCAAAAGGCAATTGATTTAGCCAATAGAAATAAAGAAAAATTTAATGTAAAAAATTGCAAATTCATAAAAAGTGATTTATTTTCTAGTGTTAGTAGAGAAAATAAGTTTGATTTAATAGTTTCTAACCCTCCATATATAAATTTGGAAGATATGGATAAATTAGAAGAAAAATTAAGTTACGAACCGGAAAATGCTCTTTATGGTGGTAAAGACGGATTGGATTTTTATAGGGAAATTATTGAAAAATCAAAAGATTATTTAAAGAGTAATGGTGTAATAGCCTTTGAAATAGGATATAATCAAGGTGAGAGCATAAAGGAAATACTTAGTAATCATAATTTTATGGATATAGAAATTTTTAAGGATTATAATGATTTTGATAGATGTATAATAGCTAGGAGATAAAATGATTTTTTTAAAATTATTTTTTACCTTTTTCAAAATTGGTTTGTTCAGTTTTGGAGGAGGCTATGCAATGATACCATTAATATTACAGGAAATTGTTAATACTAATGGGTGGATAGAAAAAATTGATTTAATAAATATGATTTCAATTTCACAGGTTACTCCCGGTCCTATTGCAATAAACATAGCTACATTTGTAGGGTATGTTATTTCAGGAGTAAGAGGTTCTCTTGTAGCTACAATTTCTGTAATTTTACCATCTGTTATATTGGTAACAATAATGTTTTTCTTTATTAAAAAATTTAAAGGCAATATTTATTTAGAATGGTTTTTAAAAGGTATTAGAGTTGTAGTAGTTGGTTTAATAGGAGCAGGATTTCTTTCTATATTTTTAGAAGGTGTTAATAATGTATTTGCTGTAATAGTATTTACAGTGAGTTTTTATTTAGTAGCTTTTAAAAAAGTTCATCCTATTCCGGTAATAGTTGTTGCAGGAATATTAGGAGCTGTGGTATCATAATGGAGGCAATATGCTTTATTTTCAAATGTTTAAGACATTTTTTATAATAGGTGCATTTACCATTGGTGGTGGAGTTGCAATGATTCCTATTATAGAAAATGAAGTAGTGGAAAAAAAGGAATGGTTAACTTATGAAGAGTTCATGGAAGCCTTAACTGTAGCACAGGGATTACCAGGTGTTTTAGCAGTAAATATGAGTGTTTATATAGGTTTAAAAATTAAAGGATATAAGGGTGCATTGCTATGTATGTTAGGAGCTGTGTTACCTTCATTTATAATGATTATTATTGTAGCTACTTTTTATGAAAAAATTATTGGTACAGATATTGTAGATAGAATTTTTAAAGGAGCATTACCAGCTGTAGCAGCTGTAATAGCAGCTTCAGTATATTCATTAGGAAAGAAATCAAATTTTAAATACTATCATTATATAGTAGCAATACTAATTGCTATAGTAGTAGAGTTGTTTAATATAAGCCCTATTCTATTAATTTTATCATTTGGAATAGGTTATATAATATATAATAAATTCGTCCTAAACAGTAGGAAAGGTGATTAATATGTTTGAGAATTTATCAACAATTGAAAAGAATTTTACAGATTTGGAAACCAAAATTTCAGATCCGGAAGTAATGAAGGATATGAATAATTGGCAAAAATTAGTAAAAGAACATGCAGACTTAAAACCTATAGTAGATAAATATAAGGAATATAGTCATGCAGTTAATATTTTAAAAGAAGACAAAGAAATGCTTAATGAAAAAATAGATGATGATATGAGGGAAATGCTTAAGGAAGAAATTTCTACATTAGAAGAGGATATAGAAAAATTCGAAGGTGAATTAAAAATTCTATTATTACCTAAGGACCCAAATGATCATAAAAATGTTTTTCTGGAAATAAGAGCAGGAGCTGGTGGAGATGAAGCCGGTTTATTTGCTGGAGAATTACTTAGAATGTATCAAATGTACGCAGATAAACAAGGCTGGTCAACAGAAATTATGGAAATAACAGACCAAGGTGTTGGCGGTATAAAAGAAGCTGTTATTATGATAAAGGGTAATGGAGCATATTCAAAACTAAAATATGAATCTGGTGTTCACAGGGTACAAAGAGTTCCTACAACAGAGTCCAGTGGAAGAATTCATACTTCTGCAGCAACAGTAGCGGTTTTACCTGAAGCAGATGATGTTGACGTACAAATAGAATCTAAGGATATTAGAATAGATGTATTTAGATCTTCCGGAAATGGTGGACAATCTGTTAATACAACGGACTCAGCAGTAAGAATTACCCACATGCCTACAGGAATTGTAGTTTCATGTCAAGATGAAAAATCACAGTTAAAGAATAAAGATAAGGCTATGAAAATATTAAAGTCCCGTCTTTATGATCAAATGATGGAAGAGCAAAATAAAGACATAGCTGATGATAGGAAATCCCAAGTAGGGTCAGGAGACAGATCTGAAAGAATAAGAACCTATAATTTCCCACAAGGAAGGGTAACAGATCATAGAATAAATTTAACATTATATAGATTACAGGATTTCTTAGATGGTAACATAGATGAAATGCTGGATTCATTAATAACATATGATCAAACAGAAAAACTTAAACTAGTAGGATAATAAACCACTTTCAATAGTGGTTTTTTTTAATGTATAATTATATCTATGATATAATTTTATTGGAGAATAATAATGAATAGAAATGAAAATCAGTTATTGAATATTGCAAAGGATATAAAGACCTTTAATGGCAAGGAAAATGTAAAACCTATACTGGAATATTTTGGCAATCCCCAAGATAAGTTAAAAGTTATTCATGTAGCCGGAACTAATGGCAAGGGATCGGTATCGGCTTTTATAAATAATATTTTAATAGAAAACAAGTACAATATCGGTTTATTTACTTCGCCGGCAATATTTGAACCTAATGATAGGATAAAAATAAATAATGAAAATATAAGCGATTATGACCTACTAGCATACTATAATAAGGTTATAAGAGTATCAGAAAAACTAAATATTAAATTACATGAATTTGATATTGCTACTATTATAGCTTACTTGTATTTTTATAATAAAAATTGTGATTTGGCTATTATTGAAGTAGGCATTGGTGGAAGAATAGACTCTACAAATATTGTAAAAAAACCGTTGATTTCTGTTATATGTAAAATAGGTAGGGATCATTTAGAAATACTAGGAAACAATATTGAAGAAATAGCTAGAGAAAAAGCTGGGATTATTAAAAAAGATTCTGCTGTAGCAATTTATAATCAAGAGGAAAATATTTTAAATATAGTGGAAAATATTGGAAAAGATTGTAATAATGAAATTATTATTCCTGATTTTAATGAAATAAAAAATTTAAATATAAATTTAAATAAAATTTTATTTTTTTACAAAGACTATGAAATAGAAATACAAATGACAAATATTGTCCAGGTATATAATGCTGTTCTAGCATTAGAAGTAGTATTATATTTAGGAAGAATAGGATATTCTATTTCAAAAAATAATATATTAAGAGGTATTTTAAAAACAAGAGTTATGGGAAGATTTCAAATTTTAAACGAAAATCCAATGGTTATTTTAGATGGAGCACATAATGTTGAAAGTGTGAAAGCATTAAATAAAACTTTAAAAGAGGATTTTCCAAATGAGAAATTTGTATTTATTACAAGTTTCTTTAAGGATAAAGAATATATGAAATTAGTTGAAATTATGGCTCCACTAGCCTATGCCTTTATAGCTTGTGAAACCGATGATAAAAGAACTGTAGAAAGCTTAGAACTAACAAATTTCTTAGGCATGTTTTGCGATAGAGTCCATAATGGTAAAACAATTAAAAATAGTTTAGATATAGCTATGAATAATTTTAGTGATAAAAAAATAATAATATATGGATCATTATCTTTAATTAAGGATTCTGTAGATTATTTTAATTAATGGAGGAACAATGACAATAGATTATAAGGAAATTTTTTCACAAAATAATGTAGGAAAAGTTTTATATAATGAACCAATGGCTAATCATACTACATTTAAAATAGGTGGTCCTTGTGATGTTATGATTTTACCAAAGGAAGAGAATGAAATTATTAATGCTTTAAATATAATTAAAAAAAATAATTTAGAGTATATGATTATAGGAAATGGTAGTAATCTTCTAGTAAGGGATAAAGGAATACGTAAAGTAATTATAAAATTAAATGATAATTACTCAAATATAGAAATTAAGGATAATTATGTAATTGCACAAGCAGGTGCATTATTATCTAAAACAGCTAAGACTGCTATGAAAGAGGATTTAACAGGTATGGAGTTTGCTTCAGGAATACCTGGAGGAATAGGTGGGGCAATTACAATGAATGCAGGAGCCTATGGTGGAGAAATGAAGGATATTCTTTATAAGGTTAAAGCTCTTAATAGGGATTTGGAAATTGTAGAATACAATCTTGATGAAATGAATATGAGATATAGAAACTCAAGGGTTCAGGATGAAGGCTTAATTGTATTAGAAGCAACCTTTAAACTTAAAAAGGGCAACCCTGAGGAAATTAAAGCCCTATATGACGACTTAACATTTAAACGTACATCTAAACAACCTTTAGAGTATGCTTCAGCTGGCTCTACTTTTAAAAGACCTGAAGGCCATTTTGCAGGCAAACTAATTGATGATTGTGGTCTAAGAGGGTATAGGTACAAAGATGCTCAAGTAAGCGAAAAGCATTGTGGTTTTGTCATAAATAGAGGAAATGCTGACTTTGAACAGGTTTATCATGTTATTAGTCATGTTCAAGAAGTTGTTAAAGAAAAATTTGGTGTGAATTTAGAACCGGAGATTAGGATAATTGGAGAAGAATAAATATAAACTTATAGGAGATTATCATACCCATACTATTTATAGTAGGAATGGTCATGGAAAGGGAACTATAAGAGAAAATGTAGAAGAAGCTATAAAAAAAGGATTAGAAGAAATCTATATAACAGACCATGGACCAGGACATTTTCTTTTTGGAATAAAGAGGAAAAAATTGCCTGAAATAAGAAGAACTATTGATGCTTTAAACGAAGAATATAATGGGAAAATAAAAATATATTTAGGTGTTGAAGCAAATGTAGTAGATTATAATGGTAAATATGATTTAAGAAATGAGGATTTAAAATATTTTGATGTAGTTAATCTAGGTTACCATAGTGGTGTAGTGCTTAAAAACTTAAAAAGTTATTTTATATACCATATTTTAAATAGCTTGGGAAGATTTAATAAAAAACTAGAAAAGTATTGTATAGAAAAAAACACCGATGCCATTATTAAAATAATAGAAGAAAAAGATATCACAATAATTACTCATCCAGGCGATAAAGTAAAGGTAGATATTAAAAGATTAGCTAAGGTCTGTAAAGAAAATAATACTTTATTGGAAATCAACAATCACCATCCACATTTAAGTGTAGATGAAATTAAAGAAGCAATTCCCAGTGGAGTAAATTTTTCTTTAGGAAGCGATGCTCATAAACCGGAAAAAGTTGGAATTGTTGATCAGGCAATTAAAAGAGTAGAAAAAGCAGGACTGGATATAAATCGGATTAAAAACTTAAAAGAAGTTAAATAAAGGAAGTTAGGGAGTAAAATATGGAAATTGTAATAGTAACAGGAATGTCAGGTGCAGGAAAAACCTCAGCATTAGATATATTCGAAGATATGGGATATTATGCTATGGATAATTTACCACCGGCATTAATAAAAGAATTTGTTAAACTAATTACAACCAGTAAAATGGACATTGATAAAATTGCTATAGTTGTTGATATAAGAACAAGGGATTTATATGAACAACTATATAATGAAGTGGAATATTTTAAAAATTCCGGAGAAAAAATATCTGTGTTATTTTTAGATTGTACAGATGAAACTCTCATAAGACGATATAAGGAATTAAGAAGACCTCATCCATTAAGTAGTACAGGTAATATTATTTCCGGTATTGACAAAGAAAGAAAATTACTAAAGAAAATGAAAGAGAATTCTACTTATATTATAGATACAACATCCTTAAAATTAGGAGAATTAAAAAGTAGAATATCTACATTATATAACTTTGACGATATAGCAAGCGATAAAATACACATATCCATAGCTTCATTTGGATTTAAACATGGAATAATTTTAGATGGAGATTTAGTATTTGATGTTAGATTTTTACCAAACCCATTTTATATAGAGGATTTGAAAAAGAAAACCGGGTTAGATGAAGAAGTAAGAGATTATGTTTTTAGTTTTGATGACACAAATACTTTTATAGATATGGTACTTGATATGTTGGAATTTTTACTTCCAAAATATAAAAAAGAAGGAAAGAATAATTTGGTTATAGGAATTGGTTGTACAGGTGGTAAACATAGATCTGTTGCTATAGCTGAAGAATTGGATAAAAGACTTTCCGAAAAAGGAGAAATTACCTATGTATCACACAGAGACTCTAAATATTGGTAATAGAGATTTAAATATTGTAACAATTGGTGGTGGAACAGGAAACTCCACAATATTAAAAGGTTTAAAGAAATATTCAACAAATATTACAACAATAGTAACAGTTGCAGATGACGGTGGTGGTTCAGGTAAATTAAGAGAGGATTTAGGTATTCTACCACCGGGAGATATAAGAGCTTGTTTAATAGCTTTGGCAAATACAGAACCGGCTATGGAAACCTTAATGAACTATAGATTTAGAGAAGGAATATTAAAAGGACAATCCTTTGGAAATTTATTTCTAGCAGCAATGATCGATATTTATGGAGATTTTGATATTGCTGTAAAAGAAGCTGGAGATGTTCTAGCAATAACAGGCAAGGTTTTACCTATGACACTGGAAGATGTTGTACTATATGCAGAATTAGAAGGTGGTATAACCTTAAAGGGTGAATCCAATATAACAGAGAAGAATAAAAAATTAAAAAAACGTATAAAAAAAGTATATATTGAGCCTAACTCTCCTAAACCTTTAGATGAAACAGTAGAGGATATTAAAAATGCAGACTTAATAATCATAGGTCCGGGAAGTCTATATACCTCCATTATCCCAAACTTATTAGTTAAGGATATTGCAAAAGCTCTAAGGGATACTAAAGCAAAAATATATTATATTTGCAATATAATGACTCAAGAAGGGGAAACAGAAGGCTATGGAGTATATGATCATGTAAAGGCGATTAATAACCATCTAGAATATGATGTAATAGATAAAATAGTAGTAAATAACGACATTATACCTAGGGAAATAGTTGAAAAATATCATACATCGCCAATCTATCTAACTGATTATGATAGGGAAAAGCTGTCTAAATATAAAATTTTAACTTGGCCATGTTATTACTTATACGGTGATTATATAAGACATGATGCAGATAGGATTAGTAAGTATATAATAGACGATTTTAATAAGGATATAGTAAAAATTTATAATATGTAAGTCCTAAAGATTAATTCTTATGAATTAGTCTTTTTTATTTTTAAATTATAAAACTTACTTCTTGACAAATTTGTAACTAAGATATAAATTACTTATAGAAATAATTATATATTTATTAGATAAATGTATAAATTAATTTTAAATTTAATTAGGAGGATAATATTTGTATTTTATTGGAATAGATATTGGTTCAACAGCAAGTAAAGTAGCAATAAGAGGAAAAATAATAGATGAATTTGTTATACCTACAGGTTGGAATAGCAAAGAAACTGCATTACATATTAAAAATAAACTACTGAAAGATTTTAATATAAATGTTTTAAAAGATGATTCTATTATTATATCAACAGGATATGGTAGAGTTTCAGTACCATATTCCCAAAAACAAATTACAGAAATCACTTGTCATGGATGTGGCATAAGAGAGCAATTCGACTATGATTTATGCACAATTGTAGATGTTGGAGGACAGGATACAAAGGTCATTAATTTAAAAGATGGCTTTGTAGATGATTTCTTAATGAATGACAAATGTTCAGCCGGGACCGGAAAATTTTTAGAAATTATGGCAAATAGATTAAATATTACCTTAGATGAATTATTTGAATTGTCAAATTTAGGAGAAAAAATAAAGATAAGCTCAATGTGTACGGTTTTTGCTGAATCGGAAATTATTTCTCTAATGGGAGAAGGAGAAAAAATAGAGAATATTGCTTCAGGTATTGTTGATTCTGTTGTAGTTAAAGTAGCACAACTAGTAAAAAGACAAGGAATACAGGGAGATATGATTTTAACAGGCGGGTTATCTACTAATAAATTTTTTAACAAATACCTGTCAGAAGAATTAGAAACTAAAATTAACTCCTATAGTAAGGGACGTTATGCTGGTGCAATAGGAGCAGCTTTAATAGCTGAAGATAAATATAAAAAAAGAGGTAGAGTATGATAGATATAAAGAAAGATTTACCGGAAATTTTTGAAGATTTTGCTGAAAATAGACAAAATTCATTTTTAAAAGTAAGAGAAGTAAAGGAAAATGATAATCCTTTAATAGGGGTTTTCTGTAAATTTTTCCCTCAAGAATTAGCAATAGCTATTGATGGAACGGCAGTTTCATTATGTTCAACTTCTGATGAAACAATAGCAGATGCTGAAAAGGACCTACCTAGGAATTTATGTCCTTTAATAAAATCCAGTTATGGATTTGCAATTACAGACAAATGTCCGTTTTTTTATTTCTCTGACCTAGTAGTTGGAGAAACAACATGTGATGGAAAAAAGAAAATGTACGAATATTTAGCTGAAACAAAACCTGTACATGTTATGGAACTTCCAAATAAACAAAGTAAAGAAGGGTTAGTTCTTTGGGAAAAAGAAATATATAAAATGATAGATGTTTTAGAAGAATATTTTGGAAGAAAAATTACAAAGGAAAAATTAGAAGAAGCAATAAAAATTAAAAATGCGGAAAGAACAGCTGTAAAAGACTTTTATGAAATAATGAAAAATGATGAAATTCCTGTTAGCGGACTAGAATTATGGCATGTATTAAATGGAATAACCTTTGAATTTGATAAAAGAGCAGTACCTAAACAATTAAAGGACTTAAAAGAAAAAATATTCTCGGAAAATGAAAAAATTACAGGTAAACCTAGAATTTTAATAACAGGATGTCCAATAGGGGGAGCAACTGAAAAAGTAATAGAAGCAGTTGAAAACCATGGCGGTGTTGTTGTTGCCTATGAGAATTGTGGTGGTGCAAAAGCAATAGATAGAAATGTTGAAGAAGATACAGGCGATCCAATTAGGGCAATAGCTGAAAAATATATTGAAATTGGATGTGCGTGTATGTCACCTAATCCAAATAGGATGGATTTATTAAATAGGATAGTTGACCAGTATAAGGTTGATGGAGTAATAGATATGCACTTACAAGCTTGCCAACCCTTCCAAGTAGAATCTTTAAAAATAAAAAGATTTGCAAATAATGAAAAAAATATACCGTATATAAGCATTGAAACAGATTATTCCCAGTCGGATATTGGACAAATAAATACAAGAGTAGCAGCATTTATAGAAATGATTTAAAATAAGGAATGAATTTTCATTCCTTATTTTAAAATAGGTAGAATATGTTTTTTTATAAAAACCCATCTATTTCTAGCTTTTGGGATATAATCCGATACTATTGATACAACAGTATCCATTTCAGGTACAACGCATATACAGCGTCCTCCTGTTCCCATAGCACAGTAGGAATTCATACCTTCATATTGAAAAAGCCACCATAAATATCCATAATCGTATTTTGATTTTGTAGTTGATTCTTCTACCCAATTATCCGGTAGAACTTTTACACCATTCCAAATTCCATTATTTAAATAAAGAAATCCAAACTTTGCCATTTCCCTAGGAGTTAAATTTAAACCATAGCCTCCAATAGTATAATATTGAGGGTCATTTAACCAACATCCTTTAGTATGTTTACCAAATATGAAATTAGGAGTATAATCTTCCATTTTGTAAGGTGGAATAATATCCATACCAATTTTATTAAAAAGTTCTTTATTAGCATATTCCCTTGCTGTTAAACCGGTAGCTTTTGTTAAAATCCCCGATACTATATGAGTGCCAATTGTAGAGTATTTAAAAGTTCTACGACCTTTATCATCGGCTAAAATATCTAAAGAATATTTCATCCAGTTAGGTGAATCAATAAGTTTATCTATAGGTTCGTTAATAGACTCAAAGGGATAAGGGGCAACACAGGTTAGTAAATCTATAACTCTAATATCTTTTTTTACCGGATTACTTGTCTTATATTCCGGGAAAAAATTTAAAACCTTTTCATCTAACGTTTTAATACTACTGTTTTTCATAGCAATTCCTATTAGAGATGATAGTACAGATTTAGTAACAGAAGCCATAGCATATTTTTCATCTATTGTATGACCATTAAAATAATTTTCATATTTTATATATCCATCTTTAACAACAACTATTCCTGCTATATTTTTATATTCTTTTTTTATAATATTTTCAAGGTTGAATTTTTCTTCTTCAGTAAATTGATTTTCAGATAATTTCCAATCCTTTGTAGGCCAATAATCTCTTTTCATTTAAATCCCTTCTAAATTAATACTAATATATATATTAACATAATTATAAGTATTTTTATAAATTGATTTAAATAGTAAGGTAGTGTATTATAGTGTTAACACTAAAAGGGAGTGATGTTATGAAAAAGAAAATAGTTTTGTTAATATTATTATTATGTTTTTCTTTAGTCGGATGTAAAACTCAAGAAGAAATATATGATGATAATGATAGAATTGCAAAAAATGTTGATAGTAATTTATATTTAAAAAATATAACCAACAAAGAGAAAAATAATTATGAAGCTGAATTTGAGAAATTTACAGGACTAGATACAATTTTTACAATAAAATCAGATGAAGATTCTACCATAAAAATGAAAAGCAATGTAAGTGTAAATAATGATGATTTTAAGGTTGTTTTAGTAAATTCGAATAAAGAAGTTATTAACCTTATTGAAGGTAATTTTGAGGGGGAAGTGGAATTACCTTTAAAAAACGGTACAAATAAAGTGAAAATTGTAAGTAAGGGTAGTGAGGGAGAAGTATCTTTAGAAGTAGAAGAAAATGAGAATATAAGTGTAAGGTAAGGAAGTGTATATGAAAAAAAGTAAAAAGATTTTATTGTTTTTGCTATTAATAGGAACTTTAATAATGTTAACTAGTTGTAAATTTTCAGTAAAAAAGCTCGTTGACCAAGTAGTAGGTATTAAGGGTGAGATGATTTATAATAGTGATAGAAAAATTAAAGGTAGTGGAAATTCTTATTCTATAAGCAATTATAATATTGAAGTTGAAGATAATAGTATAATAGGGGATTTTAAATATTTTTCTGGACTTTATGATCTAGCTAAAATTGAATCGAAGGGAAATAATAAGGTTACATATAAAACAAATATAGAATCCGATACAGAGGACTTTAAAATCGTAGTAATTAGTCCAGAAAAAGAAATAGCCATTTTAGGTGAAGGAAATGGCAGTAATGAAGAATTAATTGAATTTACTGAAGGAGAAAGTCATTTAAAAATGGTAGGAAAAGGTGGAAAGGGAAAATATAATTTAGAATTTGATAAAAATGATAATATAGAAATTACAAGAATTCTTGATGAAGATTAGTAGTAACCTATAGAAAAAATTCTAAAGAACCACATTATTATAATTAGGAGGAAATTAAATAGTGAAAACAAAAAATACTTTATTATCTATGTTAATGATTATATTTTTGTGTATCTTTTTTGTTCTATTCTTATCTTCTTGTAGTATTAAAACTATTTTAGATTCTGATAGAGATAAATTAGAAAAAGAAGTCGTGCATGAAATATATAACAACTCTATTTTATGTGAAAATATAGAGATGTTATCTGTATATAATGATATCGGAAATATTATTGTGAAAGAAATAGAAAGTAATAAAATAAATATTAAAGTTAATTTAATACAAGATAAAAGGATTAAAGATTTGGATTACAAATTATCTAGTATAAATATTGAGCCTAGCATAAATAATAATATTTTATTTTTAGAACCATTAGATGCAAACGAGGGAAATAATTATTGGGAAAATAAAAAAAACAATGCTAATGGTATAAGAATTGACTATATTATTGAAATACCACAATCAATAGAAAGTGTAAATTTATTCACAGACATTGGCAATATTGACTTAAAAGATATTAATGCTAAATTATCTGTGTTTACTAGTATGGGAAAAATAGAAGGGACTAAAATAAGTCCCATGGATGATTCTAGATTTTTTACATCATCGTTACTTGATGGGGGAGAGGCTATAAACATTGATATTAAAAGTTTGGATAATGCTAATAATATAGAGATAGGTAGTGATATAGGTGAAGTGTATATTTCTATTCCCAAAGAAGAGTATATCCATACAATAAAAGAAACAGATATAGATAAAGCAAATGATGATTTTGTTAAAAATATAAAAAATAATAAGTTAGAATATATTAAACCAAAAGTAGATAAAACAAATTTAATAACTACAGATCCAGAAAATATGTTGGGAGAGTTAATAATAGAAGAATACTAGTAAAAACACCTAGAGGGAATTTAAAAATCCAATTAGGTGTTTTTATCTACTTTATGCAATTTTATTTAATTTTTTCTACAAAGCCAATTCCAAGTTCTATTGTATTTGTAATTCCTTTTATGTGCGTTCTTTCAAATGCATGGGAAGCATCTACTCCCGGACCAATTAAGCCTACTTTAAAATCGTAGCCTGCTCTTAATGCCGCAGAAGCATCTGAACCATAGTTAATATAAATATCTATTTTATAATCAAGTTTTCTTTCTTTTGCCACTTGTTCTAAAATTCGTCTTGTTTCTAAGTCATAAGGACCTGAACCGTCTTTTACACAGATTGTAGTGCTTGTTTCTTCAGATGTTTGTGTATCCCCAATAGCCGCCATGTCTACGGCTATAAAATATTCTGTATTTTCTGGCAGTCCGGCAGAACTTCCATGACCAACTTCCTCGTAATTACTAACAAAAAAATTAACTGTATATTCCGGAGTAATTTTATTTTCAATAAAATAATTTGCTATACCTAGCATTGCGGCTATTCCTGCCTTATCATCAAGATGACGGGATTTTATAAAACCATTTTCAAAAATTTCAACATTAGGATTTAAATATATAAAATCTCCAACTTGAATTCCTAGTTTTTCTACATCTTCTTTAGACTTAACCAGTTCATCAATTCTTATTTCTATATTATTTAAAGTTCTTTCAGCACTATTTACATCATCATATACATGGACTGATTGATGTTCAAACATTACTGTACCGGAATATTCTTTATTTTCTGAAGTTATTATTTTAACATAATTTCCCTCAATTGTAGATAGAGAATAACCACCGAGTTTTGTTACTTTTAATCTTCCGTTTGATTTTATTTCTTTTACCATTAGTCCTAATGTGTCTACATGACCTGAAAAAGTAATTGCTTCTTTTTTCTTTCCAGGTATTGTTCCTATTAAAGCTCCTTTTATTGTTTTATAGTTTTTTAAACCAATTTTATTGAACTCTTCTTCAACTAATTTAATAGCTTTTTCAGTATCACCTGTAGGACTAGGTGTTTGTAATAGATTTTTTAAGAAATCTGTTAAATAATCATTATTTATTTTCATATTTCACCTCTTTTATATTATACTATTAGAAGATTAATAATTAAATAAGGAAGGAAAATAATGATATTTGAATTATGTTGTGGCTCGTTAGAGGATATAGTTATTGCTAATGAACTAAAAGTAGATAGAATAGAGCTAAATGCGGGATTAGCATTAGGAGGTTTAACGCCTTCTTTAGGATTGTTAGAACTGGCAATAAAGGAGACGAATATACCTCTTGCCCTTATGGTTAGACCAAGAGGTGGTGGTTTTATGTATAATGATTACGACTATAAAACCATGTTGAAGGATTTACAAATTTTTTTACAATATAATATTGAGGGAATAGTATTCGGTTTTTTGGATAAAGATTTTAATATAGACATAAAAAAAACCGAAGAATTTATTAATATTATTAAGAAGTCCGGTAAAAAGGCGATTTATCACAGAGCTTTTGACAATACATCTAATAAGACCAAATCAATAGAGGAACTTATAAGCCTAGGTTGTGATAGACTTCTTACAAGTGGGGGAAAAAATACTGCAATTGATGGAAAAGATATGATTAAATCATTGCAAAAAGAATATGGAAATAAAATAGATATTGTTGCAGGAAGTGGTTTAAAATCCAACAATATTAAAGATTTTATAAACTACACAAATGTTACTGAAATACATAGCTCCTGTAAAGAATGGAAGGTTGATAATACATCTAATTCATTTGTAAGCTATGATTATAATTTAAGCTATAAAGGAATGTATGATGGTGTGTCTAGAAATGAAGTAATAAAAATGAAGGAAGCATTAAAAAACTTATAATTCATATATACATAATTAGAAATGCTATATTTTTAAATTTATAGTATAATAGTTTTTAGTTTGTGTATTTTAGAATAAAGGAGGAGAAACATGGAGGAAGTAAGCGCAGGCGGAGTTGTTATTCATAAGGGAAAAGTAGCTGTGCTAAGAAAGTTCCGTGGTGATTGGGTTCTCCCAAAAGGACGTCTTGAGAAAGGGGAAACAAGAGAAGAAGCTGCTTTAAGGGAAGTAAATGAAGAAGCAGGCATAAAAGCCGAAATAGTAAGATATATTGGATATGTTAAATATTGGTATAAACATATAGATGGAATGAAGGTACAAAAAACTGTACATTATTATTATATGACAACAAAGGATTCTCAATTAACACCACAAAGGGAAGAAGGATTTACAGAGGCAGTTTACATGCCATTAGATAAGGCAATACACTATATTAGACATGATGCAGAAAAAAATATGGTGAGGAAAGTGAAGGAGTTTTATAAAAAAGAAAGAAAGGGATAGAATTGTCTTTTTCAATTGATGTTAAAAACGAAGTGTCTCGTTTGGATTTTGGAACAGATGAAGAAATAATTTCTGAATTAGGCGGTATGTTTAGAGTAAATGGAACTATACTAACTAATAGCGGAAATATAAAGTTAAGATTTACATCTGAAACCAATTCTATAGCAAGAAGAATTTTTGCAGAATTAAAAAAATTGTACAATTACGATTCTATTATAGAAATAAGTAAGAATAATCAATTAAGGAAAAAAAATTTGTATAGAATAAATATAGAGGGAGAAACGGCTAATCTATTTTTAAAGGATATTGGCTTAAGTAACGATCCTTTTTCATTTTTATATTTAGATATACCAAAATTTTTAATTGATAATAGTAAAAAGAAAAGAGCTTTTATTAGAGGAAGTTTTTTAGGAGCAGGTTCAATTTCAAATCCGGAAAGGTCCTATCATTTAGAAATAGTTACTGGGAAATTGGATTATAGTAAGTATTTTGTAGATCTTTTAAAGGAATATAACATAGTTGCTGGAATTATAGATAGGAAGGACAATTATATTATTTATATAAAAGATAGTGAAATGATTTCAGATTTTTTATCTTTAATAGGTGCTTTTCAAAATCTATTTAAATTTGAAGATATTAGAGTTATTAAAGATATAAAAAATAATGTAAATAGGGTAATGAACTGTGAATCTGCAAATATGGACAAGACCATAGAGGCCTCGTTAAAGCAGATAGATGATATAGAATTAATAGATAAATGTATAGGATTAGAGAATATTCAGGACAATTTAAGGGAAGTAGCTGTAATACGGTTAGAAAACCCTGAGTATTCATTAAAGCAAATAGGTGAGAAATTAAATCCTCCTGTTGGAAAATCCGGTATAAATCATAGATTTAAAAAAATAAGATCTATAGCCGACAATTTAAGGTAGGCTTAGGTCTTTTTTGTTGAAATATTGTAATATTATTTATTTTTTTATCGTAGAAATATGATATATAATAAAGTGGGTGATAATAATGTATAATATTTTAGTTTGTGATGATGAAAAAGATATAGTAGAAGCTATATCAATATATTTAAATCAGCAAGGATACAATGTTTATAAATGCTATAACGGTAAGGAAGCGCTAGAAATTATTAATTCAAATAAACATATGGATTTACTACTTGTAGATATAATGATGCCTGTAATGGATGGAATAGAATTAACTAAAAGAGTTAGAGAGATTTCTGCAGTTCCAATTATAATTTTATCAGCTAAAGGAGAATTAGAGGATAAGGTTGAAGGTTTGGAAATTGGAGCAGATGACTATATTACAAAACCCTTTGATCCAGTTGAACTTTTAGCTAGAGTAAAGTCCAATATTAGAAGAGTGGAGCTTGCAAAAGAGGCCAATACCTTTAAAGATCAAGAAGTTTATAGTTCCGGGAGAATAAGGGTAAATAATACTAAAAAAGAGGTTTTAGTTGACGGGGAACCAATAAAAATAACACCTTATGAATATGGAATACTATTGTTATTAATTTCAAATAAGGGAAAAGTTTTTAACTCAGATGAAATATATGAAAAAGTTTGGGATAGTCCACCTTACGACGTAAAAAAAATTGTGTCTGTACATGTTTCAAGACTAAGGGATAAAATAGAAATTAACCCAAGAAAACCGGATCATTTAAAATCCGTCTATGGAATGGGTTACAAAATTGAGTGATAATGGAAAATACAAAGACAGTTGGTAAAAAAATATTAGAAATCTTAAAAAAAATCGCTTTATGGTTTAAAAGAATATTTGATAGTATAGATGGTTATATTGAAGATCAGATTTTTTATCTTGTACTTTTTTTTGGCATACAATATTTGCTATTAAAAATTCTTACAGAAATACTATCAAAGGGAATAATAAATATAGATGGAATATTTAAAATATACGTAGTAGTACTTTTGGTATATAAATTTTATAAGACCATAAAAAAATATGGAATTCATAGTTTTTTAATTATAGATTTTATACTTGGATTTAGATTTAAGTATTTTATGGTTTACTTAGAATGCTTAGTTATAGAATTGTTTTTAATAATTGCATTTTTGTATATTAGGGCAGATAATGAGGAATTATTGGGTATATATTCCATGGCAGTAATCATACAAAAAATTTCAGCGTCAGTAATGGAAAACTACCTAGGCAAGGTTTTATTAAATAGGAAAATTGAAGCTTTAAATGATGGTAAAAATATAAATGTAAGTATAATAGAGGATACCTATTCCGAATCCATTTATTTAATAGACCATCTTTATGACTCAATGAAAAAATCTTTAGATGCTAAATATAAAAGTGAAAGATTGAAAACCGATTTAATAACCAATATTTCCCATGACCTAAAAACCCCTCTAACTTCTATTATTAATTATGTAGATATTGTAAAAAATACAGATAATGAAGAAGAAAGAGAAAAATATATTAATATTTTAGATTTTAATGCAAAAAGATTAAAGGCTATGGTAATAGACTTAATAGATGCTTCAAAAACTGGAACCGGCAATGTAGATTTAAATTATGAAATCATTGAACTCAATGAGTTGATTTTACAGGTATATGGTCAATTTGATGCAAGATTTGAAGAAAAGAATCTAGAGTTTGATTATGATAGCTTTAGCGATAATATTTTTATAAATGTAGATGGAGATCAATTAAGTAGAGTTTTTGAAAATTTAATAGGGAATGCAGTTAATTATTCAAAAGAAAATTCAAAAATAATTGTTAGGATATCCGTAAGTGAAAATCATTTAATAATTTCTTTAAGTAATGAAACGGAAGAAAAAATTGATGTTAAATCCGAAGACCTACTAGAGCAATTTGTAAGAGGAGAAAAGTCCAGAAGTTCAGAAGGAAGTGGTTTAGGCTTATATATTTCCAAGAATATTATTGAATTAATGAAGGGTAAATTAAATATAAAAATAGAAGATAACAGATTTGTTGTTCTTATATCTTTTAAAATAAAAACAAATAAGAAAAAAGTAAAATAGAAAGGGGAATTGCTTGAAAAAAAATAGTAATGCTCTTTCATTGAGATTATTTATAGACTTATACAGAGCAAACACGACCTTACAGAGAAAATTGAGTAATAATCTTAGCAGTTCAGGAATTACTCTTAGTCAATTTGCAGTCCTAGAAGCTTTATATAATAAAGGTGAATTATGTGTAGGAGATATAAAAGATACTATTCTTACTACTAATGGAAATATTACGGTAGTTATAGCTAACTTAGAAAAAGAAGGTTATATTATTAGAGAAAAAGATAAGAAGGATAGAAGAAAATTTATTATTATTATAACCGATAAGGGAAAAAAATTAGTAGAAAAATTATTTCCACTTCAAGAATCTACAATAATTGATACTTTTAAACATATAGATGATGAATTGAAAGAGCAGATGATTAAAGAATTAAATGCCATTTGGTATAAAGAAAAGCCATAGAATCTATGGCTTCAGGCTGTTGACAATGAAATTGTCAGCAGCCTTTTAAAATGGGTAAAAATAATATAGGGTGATAAAAATGATGGGTAAAAAAGACAAGATAAGTAAAACACAAATAGAGATATTAAGTTTAGATTCATTAGTTCCACAAGATCATTTGGTAAGAAAACTGGATCAAGTTATTGATTTAAGCTTTATCTACGATTTAGTAAAAGATCTTTATTCTAAAACAGGAGCCGAAAGTATAGATCCTGTTGTTTTAATAAAATTAAATATTATCCAATATACATTTGGAATTAGGTCTATGCGACAAACAATAAAAGAAATAGAAGTTAATGCAGCATATAGATGGTACTTAGGATATGGATTAACTGAGAAAATACCACATTTCTCAACCTTTAGTAAAAATTATCAAAGACGATTTAAAGGAACAGATATTTTTGAACAAATATTTTTCAGAATTTTAAATGAAATAGCTAAATGTGGATTACTTACAGAAGAAAATATATACATAGATGGAACTCATATAAAGGCAAATGCAAATATACATAATAAAGAAACCATAGAAGTAGAAGAATCTGTTAAATATTACCAAGACATATTAGAAAAAGAAATAAATGAAGATAGAAAAAATCATAATAAAAAACCATTAAAAAAAAACGAAGAAATCAAAACAAAAGAAATAACAGTAAGTAAAAATGACCCAGATTGTGGAATATTTCATAAAGGAGAGCATAAAAAAGTATTTGCATATTTATCAAATACAGCGTGTAATGATTATGGAATAATACTTGATTTTGAAGTAACCTCAGGAAATAAACATGATTCAACAGTATTTCCTATATTATATGAGAGAATAAAGAATAAATATAAAAGTAATAAATACATAGCAATTGATGCAGGATATAAAACACCGGCAATAGCAAAACAAATACTTGATAATGATAAAATACCATTATTACCATATAAAAGACCAATGACAAAAAAAGGGTTCTATAAAAAATATGAATATGTTTATGATGAATATTATGATTGTTATATATGTCCAAATAACAAAATATTAAAATATAGTACAACCAATAGAAATGGATATCAAGAATATAAAAGTAATCCTAACGATTGTAAAAACTGTAAATATGTCAAAAATTGTACAGAAAGTAAGAATAATCAAAAAGTAGTAACTCGTCATATCTGGGAAGAATACATAGAAAAATGCGAAGATATTAGACATACTAAAGGATTTAAAGAAAAATATGGAAGAAGGAAAGAAACAATAGAGAGAGTTTTCGCTGATGCAAAAGAATTACATGGGATGCGATACACATTACATAGGGGTTTAGAAAGAGTTAAAAATGAACTATACCTCTTATTTGGGTGCATGAATTTAAAGAAGTTGGCAAAAATCATATGGAAAAGGTATAAGAATTCTTCCGAATTACATGTTTTATTTGAAGATTTGAAAAATATTTCAAATTTCAGAATTTTAAAAAGGCATTTTAGATTATTGATAAATTCTAAAATGCCTTTTGTCTTCAATCTGAAGCCATAGAATCTATGGCTTTTCTTTAATGAAATAATTATTTGCCTCTTTTAAAGTATCTATAATATTTAAAGCCTGTGGACAAATAGATTCACATTGACCACATTCTACACAAAGGGATGCGTCTTTCTTTTCTTCAATTAATGACAAATATTCTTTTTTATACCTTTCTTTTCTGTCGTAGATAACCGCATTATTATATTTTGAAAAAACAGACGGAATTTGTACTCCTTCCGGACAAGGAAGGCAATATTCACAGGAAGTACAGGCAATTTTTGTCTTACTGTTAAAAAAGTCCTTAACCTTATTAATATTTTCTAATTCTTTAAAATTTAAAGAATTAGCCTCTGCTTCACTGGCAATTTTAATATTTTCCTTTACTTGGTCTAAATTTGACATTCCACTTAAGGCTAAGGAAACCTCTTCAAAGTTATAAACCCATTTTAAAGCCCATTGAGCCATAGAATATTCTTTATTTAAATCTATAAAATAATCTTTGACCTCTTTGGGTCCATCTGAAAGAAAGCCACCTTTAACAGGCTCCATAACTATTACTGACAAACCCTTACTTTTTGCATAACGTAAACCTTCAACTCCGGCTTGGTAATTTTCGTCCATATAGTTTAATTGGATTTGACAGAAGTCCCAATTATATGAATCTACAATTTCCTTAAATAATTCAAGATTATCATGAAAAGAAAAGCCGACGTATTTTATTCTTCCACTTTTGCGTTCTTTATCAAAAAAATCAAAAATATTATTTTCAACCATTTTCCTATAGGAGTTTTCTCCAATGGAATGGGCTAAATAGAAATCAATATATTCAGTTTGAAGTTTTTTTAATTGTTCTTCAAAAATATTTTCATAATCGCTATATTCTTTACATAGCCATAAAGGCATCTTAGTAGCTAGGTATAATTTATCGCGGCCTAGTTTTTTAATAGATTCTCCTACAAAAACTTCACTTTGACCATCATGATAAGTATAAGCGGTATCAAAATAATTTACTCCGGAATCAAAGGCGTATTTAAGCATTTCAAAGCTTTTTTCTTTGTCAATACTTCCATTATTATTTGGATCGTATAAAGGAAATCTCATACAACCAAAACCTAGTATAGATACCTTAATATTTTCATTAATAAAATTTCTGTATTTCAATTTAATCATCTCCTTTATAACTTTATTAAATTATAACATTAAATAAGAAAAATAGAGATAAGGTTTTCATATTGTAAAATTAATCGTTTTAATTTATAATAAGTTAGAAGGGTAGTTTCATTTCTTATCAAATATTTACTATTCTAAGGAGGAATTAAATGAGTGCAAAGAAAACACCGTTATATGATCGTCATATAGCAGCAGGTGGAAATGTAGTAGATTATGCAGGTTGGATGTTACCTGTAGATTATGTAGGACTTAAAGAAGAACATAAGGCAGTAAGAGAAAATGTTGGTTTATTTGATGTTTCTCATATGGGAGAATTTGATGTAAAGGGTAAAGAAGCATTAAAATTCCTAAATTATGTTTGCTCTAATGATTTTTCAAAGGCAGCAGACGGGCAAATCGTTTATACTATGCTATGTAATGAAAATGGTGGTATTATTGATGATTTACTAGTATATAAGTATAATAATGAACATTTTCTAATGGTTCCTAATGCAGCTAACACTGAAAAGGATTACAACCATTTAATAAAATACGTTAAGGATTATGATGTAGAATTTAACAACATATCTGATAACGTAGGGGAAGTAGCTATTCAAGGTCCTAATTCACAAAAAGTACTTCAAAAACTAGTAGATTTTGATTTAGATCAAATAAAGTATTATCATTTTGTTGACGATATTGATTATAAGGGACATAAATTATTAATATCTAGAACAGGTTATACTGGTGAAGATGGATTTGAAGTTTATACTACTCCAGAAGGAATACAACAAGTTTGGGATGACTTACTTGAAATTGGTAAGGAATTCGAATTACAATTGTGTGGACTTGGATGTAGAGATACTTTAAGATTTGAAGCATCAATGCCATTATATGGTAATGAAATGGGAGATGATATTTCTCCACTAGAAGCAGGATTAAAATTTGCTGTTAAATTTGACAAAGATGATTTTATTGGTAAAGCAGCTTTAGAAAAAGAATTAGCTGAAGGACCAAAAAGAAAAATCATTGGACTTGAAATGGAAGATAAGAGAATTCCAAGACATGGATATGAAATTCAAAAAGATGGAAAGAAAATTGGTGTAATAACAACTGGTTATTTATCTCCAACTTTGAATAGACGTCTTGCAAATGTTTTAATTGATATTGACGAAGCTGTTATTGGAAATGAAGTAGATGTAATTGTAAGAAATAAAGTTTCCAAAGCTAAAATAATTAGCAAAAAATTCATGAAATAATTAATTATTATTAAAAATTAAAAATAAATTTTAGGAGGATTAGAATGAACGTAGAAAAAGGATTATTGTATACAAAAGACCATGAGTGGGTAAAAGTTGAAGGAGATACTGCTTATATAGGAATAGCAGATTTTGCACAATCAAATTTAGGTGATATCGTTTATGTAGAATTACCAGAAGAAGATGATGAAGTTTCAGCAAAAGATTCAATAGCATCTGTTGAGTCTGTTAAAGCAGCTGCAGAAGTATTTAGCCCAGTTGATGGAACAGTAGTAGAAATTAATGAAGATTTAGATGATGATCCAGGTCTACTAAATAAAGCTCCTTATGAACATTGGATTGCAAAAGTAGAATTATCAGATAAATCTCAACTAGATGAATTAATGAACGATGCTGAATATACTGACTTTTTAAAGGAGGCATAATTAATGTCTAAATATCCATATATTCCTCATACTGATGAGGAAATTAAGGAGATGTTGGATGTAGTTGGAGTTAGTTCTCTCGAAGATTTATTTTCGGACATTCCTGAAGAAATGAAAATGAAGGGAGAATTGGATTTACCTGCTTCACAATCAGAAGGTGAGGTATTTGGCTATTTAAGTAAATTAGCTAAGAAGAATAAAACAACTAATGATTTAGCTTGTTTTATGGGTGGAGGAGCTTATGACCATTACATTCCTTCAGTAGTTAACCATATTACAGGTAGATCAGAATTCTATACTGCATACACTCCTTACCAGCCAGAAGTAAGTCAAGGAACTTTACAATATATATTTGAATATCAAACTTTAATGGCTAATCTAACAGGAATGGATTATGCTAACGCTTCATTATATGATGGACAATCAGCTGTAGCAGAAGCTGCTATAATGACTACACAAATGTCAAAGAAAAACAAAATAGCAATTTCTGAAACTGCAGACCCTCAAGCAATTACAGTTTTAAGAACCTATACTCATGCAAGGGGAATGGAGCTAGTTCTTATACCTAGAGACGGTATGGTTACAAGTTTAGATAAGGCAAAGGAAATTGTAGATGATACAGTAGGAACTGTAATTATTCAAAGCCCTAACTTCTACGGCTATATTGAAGATATTGCACCTTTTGTTGAATTAGCACATTCACAAAAGAAAAGATATATTATTCAATCAACAGACCCAACTTCATTACCAATAATGAAGAAACCTGGAGAATTAGGCGTTGATGTTGTTGTTGGAGATGGTCAAGCCTTTGGAATTCCATTACAATTTGGTGGTCCTTATTTAGGAATATTGGCATTTAATAAACCTTTCTTAAGAAAGATTCCTGGAAGAATAGTTGGACAAACTGAAGATATGGACGGAAAAAGATCTTGGGTATTGACTCTATCAGCAAGAGAGCAACATATTAAGAGGGAAAGAGCAACTTCCAATATATGTTCAAACCAAGGATTAAATGTACTGGCAGCTACAGTATATATGTCATTACTTGGTAAAAAAGGGATGAAGGAAGTATCATATCAATGTATAGCTAAATCTCACTATTTATTTGAAAAATTAAGTGGTTTAGATAAAGTTAAAGTATTGACCGATAAACCTTTCTTTAAAGAATTTTCAATTGGTTTTGACAAAGATGCTGATGAAGTACTTGCTAAATTAGAAGAAAATGGCATCTTAGGTGGAATAAGTCTAAGTAGAATAGACGAAAGCCTAGGAAACGGATTGATTATAGCAGTAACAGAAAAACGTACTAAAGAAGAAATGGATAAATTTGTTAAAACTTTAGAGGAGGTATTATAATGGCTTACGATAAATTAATATTTGAATTATCTAAACCAGGAAAAACTGGATATAGATTACCTTCTTTAGATGTTGAAGGAAAAGACTTAAGCGAATATATTCCTGAAGAATTATTAGCAACAGATGAGTTGGATTTTCCAGAAGTAAGTGAAGTAGATGTAATTAGACATTTTACTAACTTATCTATGAAAAACTATGGCTTAGATAGAGGTTTTTATCCATTAGGATCATGTACAATGAAATATAATCCTAAAATCAATGAAGATGTTGCATCATTAGAAGGATTTACAAATCTTCATCCTTATCAAAAAGATGAGGACGTTCAAGGAACTCTTGAAGCATTGTACAATGTTGGTGAAGCATTGTCAGAAATATCTGGAATGGATTTTATGACATTACAACCTGCAGCAGGTGCTCATGGAGAAATAACCGGTGTTATGCTTATTAAGGCATATCATGAACACAATGGACAAAATCAAAGAAACAAAATAATTGTTCCAGACGCTGCTCATGGTACTAACCCAGCAACTGCAGCAATGGCTGGATATGAAATAATTGAAATTAAATCAAAACCAAATGGAATGGTTGACATAGATGCCTTAAAGGCAGTAGTTGGTGATGACACAGCAGGACTAATGCTTACAAATCCAAATACTTTAGGTATTTATGATGAAAATATAAAAGATATAACTAGCATTATACACGATGCCGGTGGATTGGTTTATTATGATGGAGCTAATATGAATGCAATATTAGGACATAGTAGACCGGGAGACATGGGATTTGACATTGTACACTATAATGTTCATAAGACTTTCTCTACACCACATGGTGGCGGTGGTCCAGGAGCTGGTCCAGTAGGAGTTAAATCATTCTTAAAACCTTTCTTACCTAAACCAGTAGTTGAGAAAAAAGATGATGGAACTTACTATTTAGACTTTGATGTACCTTATACTTTAGGAAAGATGAAAGCTTTTGTTGGTCACGTTGCTATTTTATTAAGAACTTATAGTTATATTTTAACTATGGGTAAAGATGGACTTAGAGATGCAAGTACAATGGCAGTTTTAAATGCTAACTATCTAGCACAAAGCTTAAAAGAAAATTACAACTTGCCATTAGATAGATTATACAAACATGAATTTGTATTAGCTGGAATTAAAGATGATACTCATACAATTACTACACTAGATGTAGCAAAGAGAATATTAGATAAGGGATTCCATGCTCCAACAGTGTACTTCCCATTAATAGTACCTGAAGCATTGATGATTGAACCTACAGAATCTGAACCTAAAGACACATTAGATGACTTTATAAAAGCATTAAATGAGATTGCTGAAGAAGCAAAGACAAATCCAGAACTTCTTAAAACAGCTCCTCATGACACTCCTGTAAGAAGACCAGACGAAACTAAAGCTGCTAAAGATTTAGTTTTAAAGTACGAAGGAGAGATTAATGCCTAAGATAGTAGTTATTGGTGCTGGACCTGGTGGATATGAAGCAGCTATTAGAGCTGCTCAGCTAGGTGCAGATGTAGTTTTAATAGAAAAAGGGAAATCCGGTGGTACTTGTTTAAACATAGGTTGTATTCCAACTAAAACTCTATGGAAAACAGCAGAACTATACGAGCAAGTAAAACACTCTTCTGAATTTGGAATAAATTTAGAAAACCCTTCAATAAATATGCCATCAGTAAAAGAGAGAAAAGATTATGTAGTTAATAGAATGAACACAGGAGTTGACTTCTTAGTACAATCCTATCCAAATATAGAATATATTGAAGGAACTGCTAGTTTTAAAGATGATAATACGGTTATTGTTAAAACAGCAGATGGGGAAAAAGAAGTTTCTGGAGATAATTTTATTATTGCTACAGGATCTGCTCCTCTAATTCCGGGATTTGAAGGTTCAAGACTGGATAATGTAATAACCAGTACAGAATTATTAGATTTGGATTATTTACCAAAAAGTCTAGTAATAATTGGAACCGGAGTAATTGGAATGGAGTTTGCTAGTATTTATACTTCTTTTGGTACAGATGTAACAGTAATTGGTTCAGACTTACTAAAAGCAGCTGATGGTGAAGTAACTAAGAGAATTCAATCTATATTCAAGCAAAAAGGTATGAAAATACAAAAGGGATATAGAGCTAGTAAAATAGAAAAAACAGAAAATGGTTTAAAAGTTGTTGCTGAAAATAAAAAAGGAAAAGTTATTGAAGCAGAAGGCGAATTAGTATTACTTGCAATTGGTAGAGTACCTTATACTGAAGGTTTAAATCTTGAGGAAATAGGCGTAGAAACCAATAGAGGTGGAGTAGTAGTAGATTCTAACTTAAAAACCAATAAACCAAATATTTATGCAATAGGAGATTGTATTGCAGGAAATACTCAACTTGCTCATATAGCATCAGCTCAAGGGTTGAATTTAGTTGAATATTTAATGGGCAACACACCTCATATTGTTATGGATGTAGTTCCGGCAGCAACATTTACCTTACCTGAAATAGCACAGGTTGGTAAAACTGAGGAGGAACTAAAAGAAGAGGGAATAGAGTATGACAAATCCAAATTCTTATTCTCTGGAAATGGAAAAGCCGTTTCTATGGGAGAAACTGATGGATTTGTAAAAATTCTAGCTTCAAAGGATCATGAAAAAATTCTTGGAGTTCATGTATTTGGACCTCATGCAAATGATATAGTACATTTAGGCGCTTTAGCAATGGCTAATGACTTATCTGTTGCAGCTTTAAATAGAACTATATTTGCTCATCCAACTTTAAGTGAAACATTTATGGAGGCAGCTCACGGTTTAGAAGGAGCATCAATTCATAGTGCTAATGTTGGAAGAAAATAAATATTTAAAGGGAGATTTATATCTCCTTTTTTATTTGCAAAAATTTATATTAAGTCTATTTCTAATACTTATTTAAAAAAAGTATCTCTTAAGTAACAAAATGAAAACAAATCTTAAGTAGATATAATTATTTTATGTTAAAATAGATATATATATATTTATAAAAGTATAAGGGGTAAAAATGAAAAAAATTAAAACTCAAGATGCAATAGGCCACGTATTGCCACATGATATGACTAGAATTGTAAAAGATGAATATAAAGGACCTGCTTTTAAAAAGGGACATGTAATAAAAGAAGAGGATATTCCTCTTTTATTGGAAATGGGAAAAGAACATATTTATGTATTGGAAAAAGATGAAAACATGATACATGAAAATGATGCTGCAAAAATATTAGCAAACATATGTATAAATGATTACATGGAAATGACCGATGTACAGGAAGGTAAAATAGAAATAAAAGCGACAGAGGACGGTTTCTTTGAAGTGGACACAGATAGGCTATTTGAATTAAATTATTTAGGTGACATAGCTATAGCAACTAGAACTGGAAATTTACCAGTTAAAAAGGGAGATGTTCTTGCTGGCACAAGAATTATTCCATTATTAATAGAGAAAAATCAGTTAGAAGAAGCTGAAAAAATTAAAAATGGAGTTCCTATTTTTAAAATTACTCCCTTTAGAAAACTTAAAGGCGGTATAGTCACAACTGGTTCAGAAGTTTATAATAATAGAATAGTAGATAAATTTACTCCAGTAGTAAAGGATAAATTAAAGGAATATAATGTTGAATTAATTCATCATGAAATATGTGATGATAAGACTGAAATGATAAAAAATGCAATTATGAAAATTAAAGAAATGGGAGCAGATGTAATTCTTTGTACCGGTGGAATGAGCGTTGACCCAGATGATTTAACGCCGGCTGCAATAAAGGAAAGTGGAGCAAATATTATAGCCTATGGAGCTCCTACGCTTCCAGGTTCGATGTTTTTAGTAGGCTATTTTGATGATGATACGGCAATTATGGGATTACCGGGCTGTGTTATGTATACAAAAACAACTGTCTTTGATATACTTTTTCCATATGTAATTGCAGGTAAAAAAATTACTAGAGAACAAATAGCTCGTTTAGGATATGGTGGCTATTGTTTAAAATGTGAAACTTGTCATTATCCTAATTGTGAGTTTGGAAAGGGAGTTTAGTTATAAAAAGTAAAAGTAAAAATAAATTTTTAATTATTTCAATTATTTTTATATTATTTATTTCCTTTGGTGTTTATTTAAAATTTAATGGAAATAAATATACTTTCATTGATTTTAAGTTATTATCCTTAATAAGAGATAATATAAAACCAAATATTTTTTTTAAAGCTATGACAATTTTAGGTGATGTAGAAACCTATTTTATTATCTTTGTACCTGTATCAATATATTTATTATTTAAAAGAGATTATAAAGAATTAATTACTATTTTGTTTGCCATATTATTAGCTGTAGTAACAATGAAGGTTTTTAAAAATATTTTTCAAAGAATAAGGCCAGAGGAGTTTTTTGTTGTACAGCAAGGTGGATTTAGCTATCCTAGTGGTCATTCTATAACAAGTGCTGCAACTTATTGGACTATTTTAAAAATTTTAAAAACAAAAAATATTAACATCGTTATTTTAAGTGTTTTTTTAGTAATTCCATTTTTAGTAGGTTTCAGTAGATTGGTTTTAGGAGTACATTGGCCTACAGATGTTGTTTTTGGTTTATTACTAGGATACTCTATATCAATAATAAGTATTATTTTATACAATAAATTAAGGGTGAAAAATGAATGATAATTTTATTTTAATTTTAACAATAGCTATTTTAGTTTTAGTTCTTTTATTTGGTAAAATATTAATGAAAAGTAAAGGATTTACAATAGATTTAAAAGTCAGAGCATTTTTTTATAAAAATGCAACTAAGCAATTTAAACATATGATGAATATGATTACAACATTGGCTAATGTTGAAACAATATTAATTATTTCCATACCAATCTTGTTTTATTTAATTTCAGAAAAAATGCTGGATAAAGCTACAGCCATAATTTTATCGGTGTTTTTTTCAGTAGGAATTAGTCAAATATTGAAATTTCTCTTTAGAGTTAGTAGACCAACTAAATCTCAGGAATTTAAATATATTGGATATTCTTTTCCAAGTGGTCATTCTACAGTAGGAATGGCATACTATTTAACATTAGCCTATATTCTTGCTGGTGGTTTAGATGGTTATACAGAAATAGTTTTTATAGGATTAATTCTAGGTATTTTAATAGGTTTTAGTAGATTGGTTTTAGGTGTACATTGGTTTACAGATGTTACAGTAGGATTAATTCTAGGTCTATTATGTAGCTGGTGGGTAATAAAAATATATAGTACAGGATATTATATTAATTGGTTATTTAATTGAGGAGGAAATATGAGTTTTTTAAGTGAATTAAGAAAAGACAAAATGAAAGCTATGAAAGAAAAAGATAGGGACAGAGTAAATGTTATTACATTGTTAATGTCATCAATATCTTTAGCAGAAAAAGAAAATAAAAAGGAATTAACCGATGAAGAGGCTTTGGTTTTTGTTCAAAAAGAGTTAAAACAATTAAAAGATACTTTAGAAGCTACTCCGGACAATAGACAGGATATTATTGATGAAACTAAAAGAAGAATTGATATAATTGAAGGTTATCTTCCAAAACAAATGACAGAAGAGGAGTTAACAGAAATAATACTAAATATAATAGATGAAAAAGATTTGGAAAAGACAAAAAAGAACAAGGGCATTATTATTAAAGAGGTTTTAGGAAAATATAAAGGTAAGACAGACGGTAAAACTGTAAATTTAGTAATAGATAAAATATTAGAATAATCTCGTAATTTACGAGATTATTTGTTTTTATAATATTAAACATATGGTAGAATTATAGTTGAAGTAAAAACAAGGAATGATATTATGACAGACAGTTTGAATAATTTTTTAAGTTTTGTATCGACAATTAGAGTACAAGACATTATAGATATACTTATAGTTGCAGTAGCAATATATAAAATATATATACTTATTAAAGAGACCAGGGCTGAACAGCTAATGAAAGGAATTCTAGCAATTTTCTTTTTCTCAATTTTAAGTGATATTTTAAATTTATATACAATTTCCTGGATTTTAAAGAAAGCTTGGACAGCTGGTTTTGTGTTAATAATTGTAGTCTTTCAGCCTGAATTAAGGAGAATGTTAGAGTACATAGGTACAAGTAATATATTTAAAAAATCCTTTGTAGATTTACAATATGAAGTAGCTAAACATAATTCTACTGAGGTTACCCGTGCTGTTGCATCTTTATCGAGACAAAAAATCGGAGCGTTAATCGTATTTGAAAGAAGAACAGGTTTAAATGAGGTAATAGAGACAGGAACTTTATTAAATGCCGTTATATCAAGTGAATTATTAATTAATATATTTATACCAAACACCCCCCTTCATGATGGGGCTGTAATTATTAGAGAGTCTACTATAAAAGCTGCATCATGTTTTTTACCTATGTCTGAAAATCAGTCTATATCTAAGGAACTAGGGACAAGACATAGAGCGGCATTAGGAATTTCAGAAAAGTCAGATAGTTTATCTGTTGTAGTATCTGAGGAAACTGGAACTATTTCAATTGCAGAAAAAGGTGAATTACAAAGATATATTGATGTTGAAACATTGGAAGATATTTTAATGAATTTTTATAGTGTAAATAATGAAGAAAGTGTGAATGACTATGAAGAGTAAATTGAAAAATAATTGGCATTTAAAATTAATTTCTTTATTATTTGCAATTGGACTTTGGTATTATGTTGTAATGGATAAAAATCCTACAACGACAGCAAATTATAAAAACATAGAAGTAACAATAAGGAATGAAGACTATTTAACAAAAAGGAATTTGGCTATTGTTGAACCAACAGAACCAGTTGTAAATGTTGAATTAAGAGGTAATATTAAGAAGTTAAATGATATTAAAAGATCCGACATTATAGTTACTGCAGATATGTATGGGGTAACTGGTGATTCAGCTGAAATTGACTTAAAATATACGGTGCCCGATGGGGTAACTATTGTTAATAAATCTCAAGATAAAATGACCTTTAAATTTGATGAGGAAGTAACGGATAAATTCCCTGTTAAAGTTGAGACAATAGGTGAGCTTCCTTCTAATAGTATGCAGTTAATTGAAGCAGAGGCAGTACCAAAAGAAGTAAAAATAAGTGGATTTAGAAAAGAAATTGCAAAAATAGATAAAGATAAGGTTAAAGTTACATTGGATTTATCTGTTATAACCGAAAGTGGTAAAATTACCAAGGACATTGAGGTATATGATAAAAATGGTGATTTAATGAAGGACTTAATAATGGATAAAACAAAGGCCACTATAAATATTTACATTGCCAATAGTAAACAGGTATCCATAAAGCCGGTTATTAAAAATGAACCTGAGAATTTCTCCATGTCAGATTTAAAATTAAGTAAGGACAAGGTAACAATACTAGGTGAAGAGAAAATAATAAAGGATATTACTGAAATAAGTACAGAGCCAATAGATTTAGAAGGAGTTACTGGTAATGCAACATTAAAAGTGAAATTGGATCTACCAGAAGGAGTTACATTGTTAACAGGAGAAAATGGCGAAGATACTATTGATGTACAAATTTTCACCAATACAGAAGAAACAGGAATTAGCAGTAAAAGACTTGTAAAAAAACTTTCAGATTTACAAATAGTAAATAATGAAAATAATAGTGGTATTTTATTTACAAATAGTGAAACAGATATTAATATAGACATTTATGGTTTAGAAGATAGTATAAAAAATATTAAAGTAGATGATATTATTTTAAGTATTGATGTTAAAAACTTAGAAAAAGGAAAACATGAGGTACCTATTAAAGTTGAAAGTATAGAAGGAGTAAGTAATATAACAATAAATCCTTCTAAAGTAAATATTGAAATAGAGTAATATCACAGGAGGAAAAATGGGAAAATATTTTGGAACTGATGGAATTAGAGGAGTGGCAAACAAGGAATTGACTCCGGAACTAGCGTATAAAGTTGCAAGAGCATCAGCTTATAAATTAAATGAAGATAATAATAAATTAATTATAATTGGAAAAGATACTAGAAAATCAGGAGATATGTTGGAAAGTGCCTTGGTAGCAGGTTATACTTCAATGGGCTATGATGTTTATTTACTTGGGGTAATACCAACGCCGGCAGTTGCATATTTAACTAAATATTATGGTGCAGAAGCGGGAATAGTTATTTCAGCTTCCCATAATCCTGCTGAATTTAATGGAATAAAATATTTTGGCAGTGATGGTTTTAAACTACCGGATGAAGTTGAAGAAGAAATAGAAAATATTATTGATAATTATAAGGAAATTGATATTAGACCAATTGGAAAAGATTTAGGTATAGTTGAATTTAAAACAGACGCAAAGGATATATATTTAGACTATTTGAAATCAAGAGTTAATTTGGATTTAACAGGAATAAATATTTCTCTTGATTGTGGAAATGGAGCAACATATGAAATAGCACCAAGACTATTTAAAGATTTAGGTGCAAATGTTACAGCTATTCACACTGAACCAAATGGACTTAATATTAATTTAAATTGTGGCTCTACAAATCCGGAAAAAATTGAAGGTCTTGTAAAAAAATCAAAATCAGATGTTGGTTTTAGTTATGATGGTGATGGCGATAGACTTATAACTGTTGATGAAAATGGCAATACCTTAGATGGAGACCATTATTTAGCTGCCTGTGCTTTTCATATGAAAAACAAGGGTACTTTAAAGAACTCCGGAGTAGTAGGTACAGTAATGACTAATATTGGTCTAGATGAATATTTAAACAAGATTGATGTAGAATTAAAGAAGTCGTCGGTTGGCGATAGATACGTTTTAGAGGTTATGAGAAAAGATGGATATTCTCTTGGCGGAGAACAATCTGGACATATAATATTCTTAGATGACAATACGACAGGTGATGGAATATTATCTTCTTTAAAAATTCTAGAAGTAATGCTTGAATCCGGTAAAAAAATGTCCGAACTAAATGAATTGATGGTAACCTATCCTCAAGTATTAATAAATGCGAAAGTCTCAAATGAAAACAAAAATAACTATAAAAAGGATGAACTTGTTTTAGAAGAGATAAGAAAATTGGAAGAAAAATTTAATGGTGAAGGAAGAGTATTAATTCGTCCATCAGGAACAGAGCCTTTGGTAAGGGTAATGATAGAAGGCAAAGACCAAGATGTCTTAAAAAGAGAAGCAGAAAGATTAGTTAAAATAATAGAAGATAGGTGTTCTTAGGAGGAAACATGAAAGATTATATTTTAATAGCCGATTCAAGCTGTGACCTAAATAAAAAATTGAATAAAGAGGTAAAAGTTGAATTAGTTCCTTTTAATATTGATGTTAGTGGAGAAACTTTTGTTGATGATGGTAAAACCGATTTAAAAAAATTCATGAAAAATGTTGACGAAAGTAAAAAAGCACCAAGTACTGCAGCACCTTCTCCAAATCTATTTATGGAGAAATTCAAAGAAAAAAAAGAAATATTCATAATAACAATTTCTTCAAAATTAAGTGCAACTTATAATAATGCTATTTTAGCTAAAAATATGTTTTTAGAGGAAAAAGAAGCAAAAATTCACGTATTTGACAGTAAAAGTGCTTCATCCGGAGAAACCTTAATAGCTTTAAAAATAAAAGAATACATTGACAATGGCCTTAAATTTGAAGAAATAGTAGATAAAGTTGAAGAATTTATAGAAAATATGAAAACTTTTTTTATATTAGATAAGTTCGATACATTAGTTAAAAATGGTAGAATGTCAAAATTTACAGGAACAATAGCAAAGGCGCTGTCGTTTAAACCTGTAATGTGTGCTAATAATGGGGAAATAGGAGTTTTTGCTAAAACTAGAGGATATAATAATGCTGCAAATAAATTAATTGACACTATTGCAGAGACCTATGATAATTTTGAAAATAGAACATTAATAATAGCCCATTGTGAAGCAGGGGACAGGGCTAAAAACTTAAAAAACAATATAGCTAAAAGATGTAATTTTAAAAACATAGAAATTGTTGAAACAGGAATGCTTTCATCTGTATATGCAAATACAGGTGGAGTAATAGTAGCTTTTTAGGAGGGTTATGACAAGAAGAGTAATATTAGGTATGAGCGGTGGCGTTGATAGCTCAGTTTCAGCGTTACTTTTACAAAAACAAGGATATGAGGTTGCCGGTGCAACTATGAATATGATTCCGGAAGGAAATTTATTTAAAGAAAAATATTGTTCGCTAGCTAATGCTACTGAAGAGGCAAAATTAGTAGCAAAGGACTTAGGAATAGAGCATTATATTATAGATTTAAAGCAAGAATTCGATAAAAATATTATTGAAAGCTTTGTAAGGGAATATTCCTTAGGATATACTCCAAACCCTTGTATTAGATGTAATAAATATATTAAATTTGGTGAATTTTTAAAAGAAACTAAAAAACTAGGTGGAGATTATATTTCTACTGGCCATTATGCAAAAGTGGAATATGATAAAGATAGGGAAAGATATTTATTAAAAAAAGCCAAAGATTCAAAAAAGGACCAAACATATTTTTTATATAATTTAAAACAAGAAATATTAAAGGAAGTTTTATTTCCTTTAGGAGATTTAACAAAGGATGAAGTAAGGGATATTGGAGAAAAAAGTGGAATATTTACCTATAGCAAAAAAGACAGTGAAGAGATTTGTTTTATAAATAAAGATGATCATGGTAATTTTATAAAAACAAGAAATCCTGAATTAATCGGTGTAGGAAATTTCATAGATGAAGAGGGAAATGTTCTAGGGGAACATAAGGGCATTGTATACTATACTATTGGTCAAAGAAGAGGACTGGGAATTGCTTTAGGTAAAAGGGTATTTGTAAGTAAAATAAATCCTAAAACAAAGGAAATTACCTTATCTGATGATGAGTCCTTATACAAGAGTCGTATAGAATTAAAGGATTATAATTTAATTTCTCTTGACGATATTTTAGAGCCATTAGAAGTTACTGCGAAAATTAGACATGGTGTAAATGAATATAAAGCCCTAGTGACTAAGAAAGATGATAAATTATTTTTAGAGTTTGAAAAACCTGTTAGAGCTCCTTCTAGAGGACAATCTGCTGTAATGTACAATGGAGATATTGTTGTAGGAGGAGGAATAATAGAAAATGTCTGGTAAGATTAAAACAATTGGAATAGTTTCTGCGTTAAGCTCTGAAATTAGAGCTTTTAAAGATATAATTTCAAATATAGAAGAAAAGAAAATAGGAAAACATCTTTTTTATTTAGGAGATTATGAAAATAAAAAAATCATATTTACGGATTCAGGTGTAGGAAAAGTAAATGCTGCAATAACAACTCAAATATTAATAAATGAATTTAAACCCGATTTTATTATTAACACAGGAATTGCAGGTGGATTAAATAAAGAATTAAATCATACTGATTTAGTTATTGCCAATGAATTAGTCTACCATGATTTTGATTCAGGATTATTAGAAAAATATTCACCTTATGTAAAATCTTTTAAAGTAGAAGACAAATATTTGGAAATTGCAAGAAAGGTTTTAGAAAATAAAAAATACTTTGAAGGACTGGTTATTACAGGTGATCAATTTATAACTGACTCCTTTAAAAAAGAAGAACTTATAAGGGATTTTAATGCTTACTGTGTTGAAATGGAGGGGGCAGCAATTGCTCATACTGCTTATTTAAATAATGTCTCCTTCATAGTAATAAGATGTATTTCAGACTTAGCCGATGATGATGGCGACGATGATTACGATGATTTTGAAATTATAGCAGCAGAAAAGGCAAGTAAATTTACCTTAGAATTTATTAAAAAATTATAAAATTCATATATGCTTAGCATATATGAATTTTTTCTTGTCTATTTAACCTTTAATAGTTATTTTTCTAATTAAAGGATTTGAAATTTTTTTATACCATAAATCAATTAAGGGTCCATTAAAAAATGCGTTTATAACAGTACCAACTCCTACAGGGCCTCCAAATATCAATGCAGATATCATAAATATTATATCTTGAGCCATTCGTATATATTTATATTGAATATGACTATAATCGGTTATTACTAAGGTTATAGCATCATAGGGAGCAACACCTAAATCGGCTGAAATATAAAAGGCAACTCCGAAAGTAAAAAACATAGTCCCAAATATTAAAGATAAAATTTTAAATGGTAAGGTTAAATCAAAAAACACTATATGAGATATTAATTTAGTAAAATAATCTATTAAGAAACCAATAGAAACCATAGTTATTAAGGTGCCTAGTCCAATATACTTTCTTCCAAAAATAAAAATAAAGAATAAAAATATAAGATTTAAAATAAATTGGTAGGTTCCTAAAGAAAGTCCAAATAAAGAACCAATTGCTATATTTGATGCTGTATATGTGTCGACTCCAACTTGTCCAACATTTAAAATAGCAGCTCCCAATGCAATAATTAGGACTCCTGTAACAGAAAATATAATTTTTACAAATGTTTCCTTATTGTTCACCTTATCACTTCCTTTAATTATATTAGCATCTCAAATTAGTTAATAATTGTCAATTATTTATTATTAAATCTCTAAATATAGCTAATATTTAAAAGAAAATTTTTTCAAAAAAGCCTATATATGAAAATAAAATTGGGTAGTAATAAAATGGATAAAATTTAAAAGAAAGGGGTACAATTATGGCTAAGGATTATCATGAACCGGAAGTTGAACTTACTGAAAAAGTAAGAGATCAAGTACGTGCAATCAATAGTTTAAAGGAAGAAATTGAAGCTATAGATTGGTATATGCAAAGGGTTGCAGTTGCTTCTGACCAGGAACTAAAAGACATTATGTGGCATAATGCAAAAGAGGAAATGGAACATACAATGATGACTTTAGAATGGTTAAGAAGGAATATGGACGGTTGGGATGAACAGATGAGAACATATCTATTTACTGATAAACCAATATTAGAAGTAGAAGAAGATGCTGAATCAGAGAATAATTCTAATGATGATTTAGATTCTTTGTGAATTGAAGAATTATAGTAAGCAAAGGTGAAGCTATGAGTATACTAAAAAGAAATACAGCACCAATTTCAGAAAAAGCGTGGACGGAAATAGACAATAGGGCTATAGATGTTATAAAGAGTTTAATTTCCACTAGAAGAGTTTTAAAGGTAAATGGACCAAAGGGGTTGGATTATACTGCTCTTCCAATAGGAAGATTGGACCATGTAGATGATTTAAAGGCAATTAATGTAGTAAAAACCGGTATCTACAAAACTCAAAATTTAATTGAATCCAGAATAGAATTTGAATTAGATAAGGCTGAACTAGATAATGTTGAAAGAGGTTCAAAAGATGTAGAACTTTTCAATTTAGAAAAAGCAATGGAAAAGTTACTAGTCTTTGAAGAGGAAACTATTTATAATGGAATGGAAAAATTTGGTATAGAAGGTATTAAAAAATCTGCTGGCCATAATTTATCCTTAGGAGAAAATGGTAATGAAATTCTAAAGGCAATTGGAGATGGGAAATATGCCTTACATAATTCTTATGCTAAAGGACCTTTTGATTTAATTGTGCCATCTAAAGTATATGATAAAATCAATACAATATATGATGGAGTCTTTTTAATGAAGCTGATAGAAGATTTAATTGGAGGTACTATTGTTCGAACTAAGGTCTTAGATAAAGCTTTGATGATTCCTCATAGGGATGAGGATTTAGAATTAACGATTGGTCAAGATTTTTCTATAGGTTATGTTGGAGAAAATGAAAAAGCTGTAAGATTGTTTGCTTTTGAAACCTTTACTTTTAGAATTTTAGACAATATGAAAATTGTATTATTTTCATAATATATAATAAATCAATTAGGAATGTGTCTTATGACCATTCCTTTTTTTGAGTATATTTATAAAGGATTAACCAAATTCAAAATAAGTAAAATAATATTTAATAAAGTTAATATAGATAAGAGAAATATTTAGTTAACAACAAGACAGATAATTCAACTAGAAAATACTTTTAATTGAATTTATTTACCAATATTAGTAAGATATATACAGTTGTAATATAAAATGGTATTTAAAGGATAAAATAATGACAAAATATTTAGAATATTCATTAAGGTATATAATAATAGTATTTGCTTTTGTATTTTCAATCTTAAACAAAAGTATGACATTAGTTAATTTTTCCATACTGTTATTATATATTATATTTTTTCATCTAACTAATTATCAAAAATTTAATGAAAATACAAAAATCTTTTTAATATTATTGGAGATTTTATTTGGACTATATTTAGCTCAAAGGGATATTACTATGATAACCATTTATATGGTTAATCCCATACTTGATGTATTAAAGGAGTTAAAAGCTCGGATAGCCGGTTTTTATATAATCTTAATAATTGGAATAGGCATATACTATTTAAGACAAAATTTAAATATATATAATATATTTACTCTTTTTACAATTTTTATTTTCTCAATTACTTTAGGTTATGTTTTAAGGCAAAATAAAAAAATAAAAACAATGGAAAACAAAATCGACGAATTGATTATAGATAAAAAAGAATTAATTAATGAACATAGAAATAAGGATATTCTTCTAGAAGAAATATATACGAATAAGGAAAGAAATAGAATTTCAAGGGACATTCATGACAGCGTTGGTCATAGACTTTCTGCTATTATAATTCAATTATCGGCTATAGAAAAATTAGCTAAAATTAATGGAGACAAGGCTTCAGAATTAAGTGGAAACTTAAGAAATTACGCCACAGAAGCTTTAAACGATATTCGTAAGGTACTTCGTAGAATAAAACCACAAAACACCGGAAAAGATGAATTAATAACTTTAATTCAAGAAATAATTAATCAAAATTCAAAACTAACCGGTTTAAATATAAAATTTAAATTTTCTTCTGAAAGATACCCTATTCCAAATGATTTAGAAGAAGTATTTGTAAATGCAGTAAGAGAATTTATTTCCAATAGTATAAAACATGGTAAAGCTTCATTAGTAGATATTAATTTATTTTATAAAGAAGATGAAATAATTTTAAGTATGAGGGATAATGGTCTAGGTTCAGAAAAAATAAAAAAGGGAATAGGCTTAACGGCATTAGAGGAAAGAGTTAAGGAACATAAGGGTAGTTTAACAATTGAAACAGGAAAAAAAAAGGGTTTTCTAATAAATATAGTTTTTTATAGAGGTAAATATGATAAAGGTAATGTTAGTTGATGATGAAAAGTTAATAAGGGAAGGTTTAAAAATATTAATTTCTTTAGACAAGGAAATAGAAATTGTAGAAGAGGCAAGTTCTGGAAAAGAAGCCTTTGAAAAGTTTAAGGAAAAGGAAATAGATGTAATTCTTTTAGATATACGTATGCCAAAGTCAAATGGTATAGATGCTATTAGATTAATAAATGACTATGGAAAAGGAAATACTAAGATACTAATACTTACAACTTTTAAAGACACAGAATATATAAATGAAGCAATAAGATTAGGAGCCTCCGGTTATTTACTAAAGGACAGTGACCCGGAATCCATTATAGGAGGAATAAAATCGGCCTATTATGGAAATGTAGTTTTAAATAGTGAGGTGTCTGAAATAATATTAAATAGTAAAAACTCTGTTAAGATACAAGCAAATATTGATGATTATAATATTACAAACAGGGAATTGGAGATTATAAAACTCATAGCTGAAGGACATAGTAACCAAGAAATTGCCAATCAACTATATTTATCTGTGGGAACAGTAAAAAACAATATTTCTTCAATACTTCAGAAACTGGAATTAAGGGATAGAACGCAAATTGTAATATTTGCTTATGACAATAATTTAAGATAATGTTAAAAACCATGACTAAAGTCATGGTTTTTAGTTACTTAAGGCAGTATTTAATTCAATTGAAATCTAGTAGTATATAGCTTAGGAGGTATTAGATGAATATTTTAAAAGTAGATAAAATTAACAAATCTTATGATAATAAAAAAGTTTTAAATAATATAAGCATGGAGGTTGAAGAAGGGGATTTATTTGGACTAATAGGACCAAATGGTGCAGGTAAGTCAACCTTAATACAAATAATTTGCGGATTACTTGGACAGGATTCCGGAAAAATAGAATTATTTGGAATGAATTATAAAAATAATAGTATAGAAATAAAGAAAAGAATAGGCCTTGTTCCTCAGGAACTAGCAATTTTTGAAAATTTAACGGCTAGAGATAACTTAGAGTATTTTGGAAGAATGTATGGACTGAAAGGAAAAGTATTAAAAGAGAGAATTAAAGAAGTACTTGAATTAATAGGACTCGATCCTAAAGACAAAAAACAAGTTCAAAAATATTCAGGGGGAATGAAAAGAAGACTTAATTTAGGTTGTTCTGTCTTACATAAACCCGACCTTTTAATCTTAGATGAACCAACAGTAGGTGTGGATGCTCAATCTAGAAACAATATATTTGATTATTTAAGGAAAATAAACAAAGAAGGAACAACAATAATTTACACATCACATTATATGGAAGAAATTGAAGCCCTATGTAATAAAATATTTATTATAGACTTAGGCGAAGAAATTGCATACGGTGAGAAAAGTGAATTAAAATCCATGTATGGCAGCAGTTCAATATTGACTATATATTTAAATAAAATAGAAAATGGAATTATTGAAGAGCTGAATTTAATAACAGGGGTTTTAAATAGTGAAATTGAAGAAAATAAAATCATAGTTAAGGTAAATAAGAAGGAATTGAATTTTACAAGTATTTTTAAGCTTATAGAAAATAGGAATCTAACTATAGAAAATTTTACAATAAAAGATTCAAACTTAGAAGAAATATTTCTTAATCTTACTGGAAAGAAACTAAGGGATTAGGTGATTTTATGATAATAGCAACTCTTAAACAATTTTATAGCACTATAAAGAAAAATTTTGCATCATATTTCTTTACCTTTTTAGTTATGCCAATTGGCCTTTCCTTGCTACTTTCAAGTTTTAATACCAGCTTGTTTTCAGGGGAAATTGAAACTAATCCGTTAAGTATAACAATTAAGGACAAAGACAAATCAGACTACTCAAAAATATTAGAAAAAACCTTTGAGGACAAAGAAATGAAAAAGTTCTTTAAAGTTGAAGAAAAAGGAGATTATTTAATTACAATTCCTAAAGAATTTGAAAATGAAATATTAGAAAGTGGTAAGTTTAATATAACAGTAGAAACTATAGGAAATAATTCCAGTATATTTGGTCTTGAGACAATTGAGAGTGTTTTAAATTCAATAGGAAACGGAATAGTAAAATCAATAGAAAATAATAAAATATCACAATCCTTAAATGAAGAAAACTTAAAAGAAAAAGTTTTTAACGATTTAACACAAATACAAAACACTGCCTTTTTAGAAAATAGAAAAATAGAATCATCATCAAAATTAACAAGTCAAAGTTTTTACGCAATGACCTTAATGCAGTTTCTGTTTTTAAACTATCTTGTATCAGCAGTAGTAGGTAGTAAAAAATTATCAGAAACAACAGCTTTATTTCAAAGGATTGATATGCTTCCAGTCAATAAAATAAAATATAATTTAGTAGATACATTTGGAGATTCTTTTATACTAATTTTGTTTGCCTTTGTTTATATTCTAATATATAGGGTTTTAGGGAAGGCTTTTACGGAAAATTTGGGAATGTATTTTATAGCAATTTTGATAATTTCCATTACAGTAGGATTTATATTATTTTTATTTAAAAATATAAAAAAAGAAGTAGCAATAGTAATAGCAAATATTGCAATGTATTTACAATTGGTTTTTGGTGGGATGTTAGGACCGGTAGAAAAGTTGTTTTCCGGAACCATAATGGAAAAATTAAGCAATATTAATTTTAATAAAATATTCTTAGATCCATTAATGAATGCATTTAATAATAATATTTCTTTAAAAACATTTATTCCTCATATAATAGTAATTGCTGTATGTATTACTGCTTCATCAATTATTATAACAATTAAAGAAAAAGAAAGAATAGGGGGCAATTATGAAATTATTAAATAATTTTTATGCAAATATAAAAAGACTAATTAAAAGTCCTAAAATATGGTTTATATTTGTAATTATGCCTGCCTTCATGTATTTATTATATTTCTTTATGTTTAACAACAGTGGAGTGTCTTATAACACCCTAGGAGTAGTAATCGAAGATAAGGGAAACCAATATGAAGAACTACTTGAAGTTTTTGGAGAGAATCCTAATATAATAAAAAACAGGCAAGAAGCAACAAAACTATTAGAGAATTACGACGTAAGTATTGTTTATTTAATAGGAGAAAATTTTTCAGAAGATTTAAAAAATAATAAATTTCCAAAAGTAGAAAAGTTATTCGTAGATGATTCAGGCGTTCAAATAGAAGATAAATTAATTAACGATAAAATAAGTGAATTATTAGAAAAAAACTACTTGAAAAATAATAATATAGATACCGACTCTTTAAATATTGAAACAGAAGTTAATGTAGAAACTATAAACAATAAAACAGGTGTAGACGGATATGCTATGATTATTTTAATATTATGTTGCTTTTTTATAATTTCATTTATAGGACAAATAGGACAGGATATTATAAATATTAGTAAGACAAAAGTCTTAAGTAGAATTTTAATATCACCAAATAGAAGTTTTATGAATATCTTTGTAATCTTTTTAAGTTACTTAACATTAGTGGGAACTATATTTAGCATAATGACAACAATAGGATTTAAAGTTTTACAAACAGAAAATATAGAATTGTTTAAATTGACTTTAATGATATTTTCCATTTCAGCCTATTCATTATCATTTATAATACTAATAACAAGAATAGCTAAAAAAGAAATAGTACTTTCAATGGTGCCATTAGTAGTAGGTATAATATTTTTCATAACATCGACATTCTATTTAAATAATGTTAATATACCTAATTGGGCTGAGTATGCATTTTATTTAAATCCTTTGTATTGGATTATAGTAACAGTAGAAACAAATAATTTAATTAACTTAATCCCAATAGTCCTTATGACCCTTGTATTGCTAACATTTGGCAGTAATAAATTGGAAAAATTGCAAAATATTTAAAATTTATTTAAAAAAAAGCTTGCATTATTTTTAAAATTGTATTATAATAAAAAAGTCGTCAGTTAATGATGACTTCGGCGGGGTGTGGCGCAGTCCGGTAGCGCACGTGGTTTGGGACCATGGAGCCGGGGGTTCAAATCCTCTCACCCCGACCATAAACCAATCTTTCAATTGAAAGGTTGGTTTTTTATTTATTTAATAATACTATTAATAAATCTACTTGATATACAAATATACTGAGTAGGTTTTTTTATTTTAATCTACAAGTTTTTCAAAATCGTTAAATTGATACATAAATTCCTTTATTTCATCTTTAGAGCATGATTCAGTCTTAAAATTCATTAATTTCTTTCTATGGTCTTTTTTATGATGCTATAAGCTATTATTTTTATTAAATATGTTCAAAGTTATAAAATCATTTTAATTTTTAGATAGATATAGGATTAAATGAAAATATTTGGTGGAACATTGTGGTATTGCCAGTTGTGTTATTTATAGTTTTTTGTAAAATAGTACTTTCTGGAAAGAGGATGTTTTATAGTTAGCCTAGACAAGTACAGTGGGATATGCTCCACCAAAACATGCTATGATGTTAACAAGTAGATCTACAAATGATTTTACATATTTTGGACATACAACTCACAGGAAAATGCTGCTCTGAGAGGAGATATAGAGCAAAGTTCTATAATTTATAGATTTAGATGGTGAGGTTTTTTTAATCATTATATTTAAATAAAAATCTATATTAAAAGAGGGAAGAAGATGGAAAAAAGTAATAAAAAAATAATTTATTTGTTTTTTACTATTATGTTTATAATGATCAATTATATTTTACAATATTATAGGTATATATTTGCAGAACAGGTACAGGTATCTTTTTGTGTAGCATTAATTTTCACTATATTTAATGTCTTAGTTAAACCAGAAACTAGAGGATTGAAATTGTTGATATTAGTGGGAGGATTGATTTTTTTATATGTAGCTATTAATAATTTTATTTCTATGACTGTAAGCTTAGAGTTTTTTACTATAGAAGGTATATTAGAAATAATTAAATAGTATAAATTTAGGAGATAAGATGAATAAAAATAAAAATTTGAATATCATTACTTTCTCGGCGATATTGATATTATTCAGCAACTTGATTTTTATTGGATATGAAGTAGAAACAGTATCTAAGACTGCATTAGTATTTACACTACTATATTTTATAGTAAATTTTAAATTTAAGGTATTTATAAAGGTTATATTAATGGTTTTTTTGCTTTTTTTGTATGTTATTAGTTATGTTTTTATTTAATAGTAATATGTAAGATGAAAATCTATGGCTTTTTATTTCAATATGTATTTTATTAAATCTATAATATTGTTAGTGATTAAATTTTTAAATATGAACTATATCAGAAGAGAATACGAATAGACGCTTTCAAAAAGAAGTGGTTAATTATAGTGTTCCATAAAAATTTGGCTTTTCCAGATTAGAAAATTGAAATTCAATTCTGGTTTTTTTAATAACTTATTTAGCCGATAAAATTTACAAAATTATTTTTACAACTTATTTTGTTGAAATTAAGTTGTAAACTTAAATCAAGCTATAGTTTTAGTACTCTTACAATAATATTCAATAATATCGCTTTATATGATGGTTTTTAAACTGAACGGCTTAAATAGACGTATGTGGAGAGGGAAGTGAACAATAGAAATAGAGGAAGATAAGGCAGAGAAAAATCTGTCCCTTTTTTATGTAAATATATTATTTTAAATATAAATTATTGTGTATAATTTGATATTACATTAATAAAATTACACAAGAAGGGTATAATATATAAAACATATATAAGGAGGAAGTAATGAAAAAAATAGGTACTCTATTAATAGCTTTAATGTTGATAGTGACAGCATGTAGTAATAATTCAAGCAAGGAAACAAGCAAGGAAACAAGGGAGACAATAGAAATAACAGAAAGTGTAGAAGTTGAAAAAGAAACTAATTATGAAAAAGCATTTTCAACTTATAATGAAACATTGCTAGAAAAGGTGGAATTATTATTAGATTCAGAAGATAGTATTCCAGAAGGGAAGTATACTGAAGAATGGGAACAAGGACATAGAGAAGTATTAGCTGAAGTTAAAGATACTATTAATACATTTGAAAATATAGAAGTACCAGAAAAATATAAAAGCGTTCATGAAAAATATATCGAAGCGAATGATCAATTATTAACATACATAAATGAAACAAGCAGAATGTTAGATGAAGGACTAATAAAATTTGATGAAATTAATAAATATTATCATGGGTTTGTTGAATTGCAAGGAGAGGCTGCTGATTTGTATAATGATATACCATAGTACCCTTTTCTAAAAATATTGCTTTATGCGGCGATTTAGAAGAGAATGGATTGAAATAGCCAAACACGGGGTAGAATGGAGAAATGAGAAGTAAAGTTAGGCAATAAAAAAGAGGATTTAATTATCTACCTTGTATTATTTAATAATATAACATGTTACGCTTTTAGGAGAACATAATAATATTAAAATTTATTCAGATTTCTTTATAATTTACAGAAATTGATAGTGAAAGTTTATTAATGTGATTAAAAAAGAATTAATCGAAGTTATATATTAAAGAAAATCAAGACACAGAATATAAAAAAACTGTGTCTTTTTTCTTAGTTTACTGTATAGAAACTATTAATTATAAGACTTAGTATTATAATTAATAGTTTTACATATGTATGGTGGAGATGGTGGGAGTTGAACTTTATTGTATTATCTAAGAAAACTTGATGAAAAGATAATAGGGTATAGAATTTATTGCGTTTTACCCGACAACACAATATCCGAATTTTGCCTAAAAGCTTGGTTTTTTATTTATTTAATAATACTATTAATAAATCTACTTGATATACAAATATACTGAGTAGTTTTTTTTATTTTAATCTATAAGATTTTCAAAATCGTTAAATTGATACATAAATTCCTTTATTTCATCTTTAGAGTATGGATTCAGTCTTAAAATTCTTTAATTTCTTTCTATGGTCTTTTTTATGATGCTATAAGCTACTATTTTTATTAATGATGCCTTGGTTTATATATCCATATTAAAAATAAAATAAAATAATTATGAACCGAAAAAAATAGAAGAAATCTAAATATTATTTTTAAATTGGAACAGTTTAAAAAGATTTCTATTGGGAATAGTAAGCTATTTTAAATTGACAAACAAATATTGTTTTGATAGCATATTTCCGTATCCTATATGGGGGGATATGGAAGGGAGATTAATTTGAAATATAAACATGATGAAATATCTAAAAAAGCAATAATAAACAGATTGTCTAGAGCTGGAGGACATTTAGAATCAGTCAAGAAAATGATAATAAATAATGAGGATTGTAGCAATGTTTTAATTCAGCTATCAGCAGTTATTTCAGCGCTAAATAATACTGGTAAAATAATTTTAAAGGATCATATAGATCATTGTATAGTAGATGCAGTAAGAGAAAATGACGAAGAGACTATAGAAAATTTAAAAGAAGCTATAGATAAATTTATTTAATTATGAAGGATAATATTATGAAGAAGGATATTAAAGATATATTCATATTGTCTTTTCCAATTATTATAGAGAATATACTTCAAACCTTATTAGGAACTACGGATACATTTTTTGCAGGTAAATTAAGTGATAATGCTATAGCGGGTATAAGTATTACCAATGTTATAATGAATATATTTATTTCATTTTTCACAGCCGTTAGTATAGGATCGATGGCTGTGGTTTCTAGAAATTATGGAAAAAAGGATTTTACAAGGACAAAGAAAGCTATTGCACATTCAATTGTAATAGGCTTAAGTTTAGGTATATTTATAGGACTGATATGTTTGATTTTTTACAAACAAATTCTTTTAATATCAGGAGCAAAAAATACCATTATTAATTATGTGGTGCCATATTATTTTTCTGTTGCAGTACCTTCTGTATTTTTATGTTTGCAATTAATTTTAAGTAGTTCCTCAAGAGCTATAAAAGATACAAAGACTCCAATGTATGTTATAGGATTGTCAAATATTTTAAATATTACATTAAATGCAATTTTCATTAAACTTGGACTTGGAGTATTAGGTTTAGGCTTAGCTACTACAATTTCTAGAGCTATTAGTACCGTATTACTGCTTTGTAGAATACTCAATCATGATAAGTATATTAAGCTTTCCAAAGCAGATTTTTTAATAGATAAAGGTATGCTAAAAGGTATTTTAAAGATAAGTATTCCAGCAGGCCTAGATAAATTAATTATGAGAATAGGTCAGTTAATTTATTATAGCATGATACTCTCAATAGGAATTTCCGAATATGTTGCTCATAACATAGCCGGAACTATTGAAAGTTATTCCTATATACCGGCTATGGGTTTTGGTTTAGCCATATCGGCATTAGTAGGTATATCTATGGGGGAAGGAAGAACGAAAGCAGCTGAAAGATATACATATACTGGATATTCTCTTGCGGCTATTTTTATGGTAATAATAGGTATTATATTTTATGTTTTTGCAGAGCCATTAGCTTCTATTTTTACAGAAACTAAAAGAGTTAAGTTATTGGTAGTAGATGTATTACATATAATAGCATTTTTTCAACCTTTTTCAGCCCTAGTTCAGATTATTACAAATGCACTTCAAGGTGCAGGTGATACGAAATTTCCAATGTATTCAACTATTGTAGGGATTTGGGGTATACGTTTAGCTATAGGTTATCTATTAGCTGTTCCTCTTAAGTATGGATTGCGTGGTGTATGGTATGCCTATGCCTTAGATTTGGTAGTTAGAGGAATTATACTTTTAATAAGGTTTAAAAAAGGTAAATGGAAACAAATAAAAATCTAGCAAATATAAAAATAGTTAATATTTTATTTGTAAGAAAAAGATAGATTAATTGTATAAATACTCAATAGTTAGACCTTAACTAGAACAGAAATTTTGATGTGTTTTCTTCATTAAATTTCATTCTCCTCTATACTACATATTTTCTGATATAAGAATATGAGGAGAAATTAAACTACAGAGGAACAGATAAGTACAATTGTGTTGTATTATTAATTCACTATGAATTAAGTTTAATTATTTTATTCATGTTCTTTGAGACTTATAATATAATGGATATTCTAATAACTAATTATTGAGGAGGTAAAAATGAAAAGAAAAATTGTTTTTGGTCTTATATTCATTTTGTTAATATACTTAATGTATGCTCTATATATTAATGAAAAAAAATATATGGGAAATTATAATTTGGATACAAAAATTATAGAAGTTAAAAATATAATGACAGGAGAAAAAACACTAATAGAGGATTCGGAAGACGTAAATGAAATTATTAAATCGTTACAATCTACTCCTTATAAAAAATTGTCTGGTGGAAACATGTATAAAGCAGGAAGTACATATGAAATGAAATTCAATGAAGATGTTGTTATAAGTATTGATATTTATGATGGATTAAAATTATTAATATTTACAAATGAAAGTGGTGAACATGAATATCAATATGAAGCTATAGGAATTTACCATATTCAGAATGAAAAGTTTAAGAGTATTTTAAAAAAATATTTTAGCAATGAGTTTGATTAATTAAGATTAAATGCTATTACTCTGTTAATATTTTATTTGTAAGAAAAAGATAGATTAATTGTATTAATCCTCAATAGTTAGACTTTAACTAGGGCAGAAATTTTGCTCTGGCTTTATTATCGGATTTTATATTTCTGTATGCTATATTTTCTGATAAGGAATATTATCGTGTTAATATATATATAAGATTTTAAATATCTGGAGGTAGATTAGAATTAGTATAGAATGTATTGTAGAAGCTAAAAGTGGAATAAGTCTTAAGGTTAATAAAGGAGAATTAATTGAAATTGTAGATTTATTCGGTGAGCAGGTAGTTGATTTTTTCGCATTCAATCAGGAATCTGCTGAAGAGTATTTATCTGCAGGGGTTACTATAGACTGTAATGAGAGTTTGAAAGTTTCTGTTGGGGATGTTATATATACAAATCACTATAATAAAATGTTTACTATTATCGAAGATGATGTTAAAGAGCATGACTTGTTACATCCTTGCTGTAGACCGGAAATGTACGATTTCTTTTATGGTAACGAAAAAGATCATTCAAACTGTCTTGAAAATATAAATAATTATCTTATTGAATTATTTAGTATAAAGAAAGAAGAAATTAGGCCATTCAATATTTTTATGTATACCAAAATATTATCAGACGGTAGCATATCTGTAGAAAAACCTTTATCGAAACCGGGAGAAAAAATAATTTTAAGAGCTGAAATGGATGTTCAATTAGCTGTGGCGGCATGTAGCGTATCTGAAAGTGATTGTAATGGAGGAAACTGTACTCCAGTTAAAATAATCATTAGATAAAGCTAAACTCTGTTATTATAGGAATAGGTTGTTGTTTTCATTAAAAAAATTAGGGAGAATAAAGAGTGATGACAATTGTAAGTATATTTATTTTAATTTTAATGGATCAATTATCTAAAATATTAGTTACTAAATTTTATTTAAATAGTAGTTTTATTATAATTCCTAAAACATTGAGTTTTTTACCAAAACAAAATACACATGGGTCTTATTTATTTAATTTAATGGATTATAAAGCATCAATAGCACTTCAAATAACAATCTTAATATTGGTATTTATTGTAATAATTGTTCTATATAAATATTTATTTCACATAATGAATAGTAAGATTATTAAGATTTCACTTATTTTTATTTTAGCAGGTAGTATTGGAGCAGCATTTGATACTATTTTTGGGGTGGAAGTTGGGATTTTTTCTACCTACATAATTGGTTTATATTCGATTTTAAAGATTTATATATTAGTATTGGGGCAATACTTTTAATAATAGGCTATATGAAAGCATATTATTCAATGGACAAAAATAGTAGAAGGGAAACTGGGTTTTCAAATTGGTTGAGAAATAAAAAGATAAAAATAAAAAGAATTATTAACATATATAATTTTAATATTATGGGAGATTTGATTTGAAAAAATTTAATAAAAAACATATCATTATTTTTAACTTATTGCTGTTATTATGGTTTAGTTTAGATATGATAGGATTAAAAATAGGAGAAAAAGAATTGGTTTCTCGAGCTTGGAGAGAAGATGGAATATTCTTTATTATATACTTATTAAGTTTTTTGTTTTTTATATTGAACACTATAAAAGGTATAAAAGTATTGATAACAGTATTATCTATTTGGTTTATTACTCAATTTTTAAGTCATGAATTATATACAATAGTTGGTGGGGGAGAAGGTAAAATAAGATTTTTTTCAAATACAATAAAAGTATTTGAAAGTTCATCTAAATATATACCGGACTTATACCATATAATTTTACATACACTTATACTTTTTGCTTTAATTACAACAGTAATATATTTTTATAATTTAAAGAAAATAAACTAATAAGTTAAGCCCTAAATTCGTAAAGAACTTTAGGGCTTTTAATATCTTAAATAGATTATGAATAAATAACACTGGTCCTTAATTAAAGAAAATTTTTGAATCGTTGAATTCTATTTCACATAGATACTACCTATTAGGTATAAATTAAATCAGATAGATAGTTTTCGTTTTTATCAAATTCTTTTAAAATATCATCATAAAATAATATTGCCTCACCTTTTAATAAGGAACAAACCAGGTCGAATTCATTTTTATCAATAAATAAATATCTGTTATGAACATCTTTTAATAGTAATTTTTCCATACATCCTCCTGTGGACTATTTTTAATTTCCTATCTTTAATTATACATTAATATTATGTTTTCTTATATTTTTCACTATAATAATATTCTTAGTAATGTTGCTTATAATATTTATTATAAATATTGATTTTTGCACTTTGCTTATTTCTGATAATAAGTTATGATTTATGTATTAGTAGAGTCATATTATCAACTTGTAAAAATTAAGAATTTTTAATATAAAGTAGAATGATTGGAGAATTAAAAATGAATAATATATATGTTTTCAAGATAGGTTACATTAACGATAGAGACTACTTGTTAAAGGAAATAGAAAACGGTAGATTACGTCAAGGTTGGGGAGCTATGTTTCCAGGTAAAAAGCCAATGGCAGTTTTTTACGGGAAGTTTAAATTTGTACAGGCATGGAAGGATAATTGGCCATTAGATGAAACGGCCCCTAAAACAATTAATGACATCTTTTCCCAGCTATTAATAATGACCGATTTTAAAGAAGGAGATATTTTAATAGTACCTAATATGCCAGAAAACAATAATTTTAAAATTCTTAAGGTTGTGGATTCATACTGTTTTGAACATAATACTGGTAAAGAAAAGGAAATTGATGACTATAGGCATATTGTACCTGTAAACGAAATAACTACAGTTTCTTTTGATTATGATAGTAATAGTAGAATAATTTCTAAAGAATTTAGTTCAAATGAAAATAATATATATAAAGTAGATTCTGAAGAAGTTATTGATGCAGTAAAAAATTTGATTGGTTAGAATAATTTAGTGTAGTAAATATTAGGGAGAAAGAATGTCGGAAAAAATCAAAGAACTAATAGATAAATATCAAGTTAGAAAAAATTATGAAGATAAGACGAAATTTATTAATTGGCTTAAACCGGTTATTAAAGAAATGAATTATGATTTTAAGATTGATAAATACAGTTCTAAGGGTAGAAATTTAATAGTAGGGGATATTAATAATGCAGAAGTTTTTTTAACTGCTCATTATGATACTCAAGTAAATTACTTTGTACCTATGTTTATGGGAATGAATTGGTTAGGATTTATTATAGGCCAACTTTATGTACTTTTTATTATCTTATTACCTGCAATTTTAATAGATTTGATTTTTAAAAATATTTTTTATTACAATATTCCAAATATATTTTTGGTTTTAATTGTTCTACTGACATTTCTTTATACTCAAATTGGTGTTTCAAACAAAAACACCGTTAATGACAACACTTCCGGTCTTGCTACTTTAATTAATATTATGGAAAATTTAGAGGATACTCATAAAAATAAGGTATGTTTTGTATTTTTTGATCAAGAGGAAGTAGGCTTAATTGGTTCAAGTAAATTTCAAAAGAAATATAGGAGAAATATAAGAAATAAGCCGCTAATTAATTTTGACTGTGTAGCTAATGGAAATAATATATTTTTTATTGGACAAAAAGAATTTAGAAATTCCATACTTAATAATGTTTTAACAAATTCAGTAGAAAAAATAATGAAGGACAATATATACGGTAAAAAATATGTAATAGGACCGGCTTACAGGTATATTTATCCATCTGACCAATTGATTTATGATAATAGTCTTGCTGTTGCTGCCTTAAAGAAGGCTCCGCTTATAGGTTATTATTTAAATGGAATTCATAATTCAAGAGATAGAGTTTTTATGAAAGAAAATATTGCTTTAATTACAGAGGTGATTTTAGATTTTGTAAAGAATATTTAAAAGGAAAAATGAACCTAGTATATCTAGGCTCATTTTTTAATTATTTGGAAAATAGAATAATATTTGTTGTATCTTCCTTAATTTCAATATTAATATTGTAATTAGTAATTAGATCATCTTCTTTAGATATAATGCTATCTAATTTCTCTTCCATTTTTATTGCTAATTCCTCAGCAGTTCCTTCACTAGTACCGTCTTCAACAAATGCATTTATTTTAATAGAATTATTTTCTACATCTATATTGAAATCTTTAATTTCTGCATAAACATCAATATTTTTAAATTCTTCATTCATTTTATTTTCAATACTAGTAGTTACATTAGTAGGAACTGAGATTTCTTCCTTAGTAGCGTCATCACTATTATTTTCTGTTTCTTTAATAGCTTCTGTTTCTGTTGTATTAGCTTCAGTTTCCTGTTCTTGTTTTACAGTAGGCTGATTTTCTGTTGTATTAGTTGAATTTTTAGAATTATTACAAGCTGTTAAGCTTAGTGATAAAATTAAACCTAATATTAATAATTTTTTCTTCATTTTTACCTCCAATATTTTATTACAATATAATTTTACCACAAAAAAATACCTATAAAGTTTACAATATATCTAAATCTGTTGTATAATTTGGTTTTAACGGTAATATAAAGTATAATTTTAATGTATAATTTAGAAAATTGAAAGTCGGTGAAAGATATTAAAAAACTTGGAATAATAGGAGGCATGGGTCCTTTAGCAACTTCTTTATTTATGAAAAGAATAGTTGAAAAAACTCAAGCTCATAAAGATCAAGACCATATAAATACAATAGTTTCAAACCATGCTACTTTACCTGACAGAACTGAGGTAATTAAGAATAACAAACCGGAAGAATTTCTTAGTAAAATTGATGAGGATATTAAGTTAATGGAATTTGCTAAAGTAGACAATATTGCAATTCCTTGTAATACATCACATTTTTATTTTGATGAAATACAAAAAATGACAAATATTAATATTATTAACATGGTAGATGAAACTATTAAATATATTAAAAACAATACAAAATTTAACAAAATAGCTGTTTTAGGAACCTATGGTACAATGGGGTGTAGGGTTTATGATAAATATGCCTTATTAAACGGTTTAGAGGTTTATTCTTTAAATGAAATGGAAGAAAAAATTTCCGTAGATAGTATTTACGATGTTAAGGAAAAAATGATTTTAAAATCTGAAAAATTTAATGAGCTTTTAAGAAAACTATCTAAAGAAAATGTAATATCGATATTGGCCTGTACTGAACTTAGTTGTTTGGATTTGCCGATTGACTTAGAAAATTATTATATAGATGCTATGGAAGTTTTAGTAGAAAAATCAATTGAATATTCAGGTGGAAAAGTAAAAAGCTAGAGATTTTCTCTAGCTTTTAATAGTATTCCTTTAAATCATAATCATATTTCGATATTTCTTTTTCACCTTTTTCGTTTTCAAACTCCAATTCATAAAAGATTGGTCTAAATTCTGAAAAGTCAATTTCTTCAGAGGCTTCTACTTCTATGGATTTTAAAGTGGTGCCTTTGTCTAAGTTATTACAATTTATTGTAATAAGACTTCCCTTGTTATTACTTAAATCCATAGCCAGCTTAGTAATATTATAGTCACTATTATTGCTTATATCCACCTTGCCAAGTCCATTTTCAAATTCACTTGCAAGAACTAATTCAATATCTTCAGCCTTAGGGTGTTTTCCACTTGTATCTACATATTTGTTGATATTATTTGTTTCCATTGTAGTATTTACATTTGTTTCAGTAGTTTCTTCTAAATTGGAGTTATTTTTAGTACATGAAACAGCAGTAAATAATACAATTACCAATATTAAACTTAAGATTTTTTTCTTCATGTTATCACCTACTTGTATTATAACAGGAATTATTTATCTGGAATAGGAAAAATCTCCCTTTTTCTGCCTATTTAAAATAGCATTTATAAGTACAAGAACAATAGTCATAACTCCTTGTACTAGAATAACTTTAATTAGTAGACTAAAATCCATTTTATTACTTGCCTTTATTCCCTCTAAATACCAGTAAGGAGGAAAAATTGAAGAAAGTTTAAGTAAATACTGTGGCAAAAGCTCCTGTGGAACAAATATTCCTGTAATGAAGCATAGGCTTAAAGAAATAATATTGTTAAGGGCGCCATTACTAGAAGAGTCCTTTGACTTAGAACTTACTAAGTATGCAAGGGCAACCATTGGTATTGTAAAAGCTATTAAATTAATTAAATATAAGGGATATTTTTCCAAACTTGTCTTATTTTTAAATAGTTCCAGTAAAGAAAATCCTAGACAGATAATTAACATCAGTATTAAGGACGATGCATATATTGAAATAATGAACTTATTAAATTTTGTTTTAGAAACTCTTACTCTATTCTCTACACCATCACGCAAAAAGGAGTTATATCCTAAATAAATTATAGACAGGGAAAATAGTATTATTATATAGGCTAAATAGGTGTAATAAAATTCGGTATTATTTCTACTAGTATTATCTAATATTTTAAAGTCTGCATTTTCAGATAATATATTTATACTTTCTTTATTGGAGTTTTCAATATTATATTTTTCTAAAGTAGCATTGGTATTTAAATACTCATCTATAGATAAATTTATGGCTACAGGGGCAACGGAATCTTCTTTAGCAAAATAGGATAGGTTATTTTCCTTGTCAATAAATAGCACGTAGGATGTAATATTACCAAATAATTTATCCTTGGCATTTTCATCAGAAATATTTTCTTTTCTAACCCTATATTTTGTTTCTAAAAATTCGATTAAATTTTTGCTTTTGTTATTATTTGCCTTGTCAATTACTGTTATATGATAATTTGTGTCCAATGTTTCTACATTTGAAGCATTGTTAATACTTAATAATATGGTAAAAAGTACTATATATAAAATTAATGACCATTTATTTGCGAAAATTATTTTAAAGTAGTTTTTAAATGTTTTCATTTTTTCTTCTCCTAGTGGTAAATAATATTAATATTACGAAGATTATAATTAAAGCCAATATATTAAAAAGATTTAATAAATAACTACTATTATTTTCAAAGTAATAAATGTTTTTGTAGGCCTTAGTAATAACAGTTGCCGGATTAATATATTTTATTATAGGTAATTTTTCTTCTATTATATAAGGAGTGGTATTAACCATCATCCCTGCTAAAAAACAGCTAAAGACATAAATAATAGCACTTATATTATACTTGGTGGCAAGTTTGGTTTTAAGCAGTAAGGATATAAGTACACCAAACAATAATCCCAATATGGTTCCTAAGGTTGAAGTTATAATTATTTTAGGCAAATACTCTGCTAAAGAAGCTTTTAGTATTAATAAATAGCCTATAGCAACATATGTTACAAACAAGGAGAAGGTTAGGGCTCCTAAAAATTGTGAAAAAATCAATTTGAATTTATTAGTAGGGGAAACCAATATTCTTTTTACATATCTCATTTCTGATTTTGGATTTAAAATTTCTCCAATGTCAATTCCTTGGTTTGAAGCAGAAAGACAGGCCATAGCAAGTATTGTAAAGAAATATATAAGTGATTCGTTTTTACTGGACGAATCGAATTTGTTTTTTATATTATTGTCTTTGTTATAGGTATCCATAATTTCTTCAGGATTAATATTAATGTCCTTGGCTAACACTTTTCCGTACATCTTATGAATATGCTTGTACATATTCACTGTTTCATAAACTAAAGAAGAAGATAGATTATAGTCCTTAACAACTACTTCTAAATTTTCTGAACCTTTAATGTAGGCAGTAATTTCTTCTTCCTTTAAATCTTTTTCATAGTCAGAACTTTCAATTATTTTAAAAGCTTTTTCTTTATCCGATATTTTAATATCTCCCAGAGTTTTAGCTACTGCTGTGTTTTCAACTGCAATGGGAATGGTTTCAAAAAGGCCCTCATTATCAATATTTGCAATTGTTAAGTTAAAAAGGGTTAGAAATATAATTGGAAGGGTTAGACTAAAAAATAAGGTAGATTTATTTTGAAATAATTCCTTTAGTTTTAATTTGTAATTGTTAATAACCATTATCTCTTAACTCCCTTCCTGTAATTTCTAAAAAGACATCATTTAATGTTGGAGTTTTAATATTAAGGGAATCATATATTATATTGTTCTTATTTAAATAATTTATTATATTACTAATAGCCAAAGCATTTTCAACAATTATTTTTAAATCATTTTTATTTTTTAATATTTTACTTACACCTCTTATGTTGTTTAATTCATCCATATAGTTTTTATCTATTTTAATATTTGATATTTCCAAGGAATTTCCTAAACCAACAAAGGATTTTAGTTCTTTTGATGTTCCTGTAACTAAAATATGGCCTTTATCAATTATTGAAATTTTATTTGCCAAATATTCTACCTCTTCCATATAGTGAGAAGTGTATATAATAGTAGCACCTTTTAAATTCAATTCTTTAATACCTTGGAGGATTTTATTTCTAGATTGAGGGTCAACTGCTACTGTTGGTTCATCAAAAATAATTAATTCCGGTTTATGAGCTATTCCACAGGCAATATTAAGTCTTCTTAGTAAACCTCCACTTAATTTTTTTGGTAGAAACCTTCTAAAATCATTTAATTCTACAAAATCTATTGCCTCTTCTATATACTGTTTCCTTAATTTTTTATCTTTAATATAAAGACCACAGAAAAAATCTATATTATCATAAACATTTAAGTCATATATTACAGAAACATCTTGAGGAATATAACCGATTTTTGCCTTAATATTATTTTTTGATGAATTCATTTTTTCATTAAAAATAAAAATATCACCTTTTTCATAATTTAAGAGAGAAAGAATACAGTTAATTGCTGTAGTTTTTCCTGAACCATTAGGTCCGACTAAACCATATATATCACCATTATCAACACTTAAATTAAAGTTGTTAAGGGCTAGTACTTCTTTATATTGTTTAAATAAATTCTTAACTTCTATCATAATAACCTCCTAAGTTTTATTGTTAACTATACTTTAAGCTATTTTTTTCTTTCATGGTAGTGAATAAAATCACTACTTATATGACATTTGTCATTAAAGTAATTTTTACAAATTTGTTATAAGTACAAAGATAAGGGTATATAGATTATGTAAATATATTAATAAATAGAAAAGAATATAAATAAATAGGAGGGTTTTATGGAAGACACAAATATCAACAAATTACCATTATTAGGCGACAAGGCACCGGAATTTACTGCAAATACAACACAGGGAACTATAAATTTCCCACAGGACTATGAGGGAAGTTGGGTTATATTATTTTCCCATCCTGCAGATTTTACACCGGTTTGTACAACGGAATTTATAACTTTTGCATCAATGGAAGAAGAATTTGCTGAACTAAATACAAAACTTATAGGTCTATCAATTGACTCTACACCATCACATATTGCTTGGTTAAATGCAATTGAAGATTTAGAATGGAAGGATTATAAAAATATAAAAGTTAATTTTCCGGTTATAGATGATATAACAATGGATGTAGCAAAAAAATACGGTATGATTCAACCAAATCAATCTAAAACTTCAGCTGTAAGAGCAGTATTTGTTATAGATCCAAAGGGAATAGTTAGAACTATACTTTATTATCCACTTTCAACTGGAAGAAATTTCGATGAAATAAAAAGAATTATTCAAGCATTACAAAAAGTCGATAAGGACAATGTAGCAACACCAGCTGACTGGCGTCCAGGCGACGATGCCATAGTACCTGCTGTAGCAACACAAGCAGAAGCTAAAGAGAGAATAGATAATTTAGCTGACAATGAATACAGTCTTGCTTGGTTCTTAACATTTAGAAAAGATAAATAAATTTAAATCCTATACTTATGAATACTATAAGTATAGGATTTTTTTGTTTTATTATGAAAATCCTTAAATATATTCTATAATTAATAGTATTAAAACAAGGTGGGATTTTATGAACAATTATTTAAGTAGTTTTTTTATTTGGTGTATTACAACAATATACTTCCTTATAACTTTCCCCTTAGGAAATTCTATTATTCCTTTAATTTCCCTAGGCCTATTAACTTGTGCATATTTATTAAAAAATAAAAAATTCAAGTTTTTAACAATGATTATTTTTATTATATTAATTTATATAGAAATAAAGTTTCTTTATTTTGTCCCCATACTGTTATATAACCTACTAAATAGAGATAGAATATTTAATATTCTTATATTAGTTTTTGCAATTTTAGTCGTTTGGAATGTTTTTAATAAAGAACAGTCTCTCTTTATTATTTTAAATATATTTATAGCTGTTTTATTTAAATTTAAAGATATGAAAATAGCCTATTTAGATAATAAATATAGGAATTTCATAATAGAATCAAATGAAAAGAACTTTAAATTGAAAACTGAAAACCAATTATTAATAGAGGAACAGGACAAGGGAATTTCCCTTGCTATTTCCAAAGAGAGAAATAGAATTGCAAGGGATATACATGATGGTGTGGGACATATTATTTCCCGTTCTATCTTACAAGTTGGTGCCTTAATTGTAAGAGAAGAAGATAATAGCAGAATAAATAATTTAAACTTATTAAAGGATTCCTTAACAGAATCCATGGAAGAGTTAAGAAAAAGTTTACATAATTTACAAGAGGATAGCATAAACCTTAAAAATGAGTTGGAAAAAATCATTCAAAATTATATTTTTTCTGATATTATCTTTAATTATAATCTTAACGAAAATAAAGATTTAAATTTTAAATATTCAATTATATATATTGTAAATGAATGTTTAAATAATATTATGAAGCATTCAAATGCAACTTTGGTAGAAATTAATTTAAGGGAAACAGCCAATAATATATATATTTTAATAAAGGATAATGGAACAAATCAGAAAATAATTAAGTATGGTATTGGTTTAAATTCAATTCAAACTAGGGTAGAGGCAATAAATGGAAAATTACAAGTTTCAAATGAAAAGGGATTTAGAGTTTTTATTAATATAGAGAAAGAGGAAATATGAATATAATAATTATTGACGATGATAAGATGATTACCTATGCATTAAAGACCATTGTTGAATCGGACAGGGAAATAGAAGTAGTTGGAATTGGCTATGGATATGAAGATGCTATAAGTTTTTTAGAAAAGGAAATAATAGATATTGCTTTATTGGATATAAGAATGGGGGATAAAACCGGAATAGACATTCTAGAATATATAAATAATAAAAATATCGCTACAAGAGTATTGTTTCTAACAACTTTTTTAGACGATGAATACATAAAAAACGCCTTGTCATTAGGAGCTTATGGTTATATTTTAAAGGATGATTTTGAAAATATTATACCTGCTATAAAGGCTGTCAATGCAGGTCAAAAGGTTTTTGGATCAAATGTGTTAAATACAATATACAATGAAAGTGTGAACAAGAAGGAAATTTCAAAAATATTAACAGAAAAAGAATTGATTATTTTAAAAGAAGTAGCTGAAGGTTTAAACAATAAAGAAATTTCAAATAAATTATATTTAAGTGAAGGAACTATAAGAAATTATATTAGTTCAATCTTAGAAAAACTTGACTTAAGAGATAGAACTCAATTGGCGATTTACTATTTAAACAATAAATAAGACAGGAAAACCTGTCTTATTTGAAAAATTCTAAAAATGCCTTGTAAATATATTCCTGGTCTTTTACTCCGGCTAATTCCCTTATGGAATGCATTGAAAGTATAGGATTTCCGATATCTACTGAATTTATATTTAAATTTTGAGTAGTAATAGGACCAATAGTTGAGCCACCTAATATGTCTGAACGGTTTACAAAGTATTGAACTGGAATATTTACACTATTACATAATTGTGAAAAGATTGATGATGAAACTCCATCACTAGTATAATTCATTCTTGCGGACACCTTTATAACCGGACCTTTGTTAATTAAGGGTGAATTTGTAGGGTCGTTTTTCTCAATATAATTAGGATGTACTGAGTGAGCTTGGTCGGCAGAAATTAAAAATGATTTATCTAATGCAATTTCAAAATCTTCAAAACTACCACCACTTGTAGTAATAATTCTTTTTAAAGTATCTCTTAAAAAAGGGGAGCCTGCACCTTGTTTTGTTTGGGAACCTACTTCTTCGTTATCAGAAACCAGTACAAGTTTTGTAAACTCCGAATCTTCTGAATTTAATAAGGCCTCCATACTAGCGTGGGCCATTCCAAGATTATCGATTTTTCCAATTGTAAAGAATTCCTTATTATTACCAAGAAATTCACCCTTTTGTCTATCATATAGGAAAAGATCAAAATCTAATATATTATTTATATCCTCATTTATTTCTTTTGAAATAATATTTAAAAGGTAGTTTTCTTTTTCGAGTTCTTCGTTTATTAATCCAATAATTGGTAAAGTATCTTTTTGCTTATTATATTTATAACCGTTGTTTATTTCACGATTCATGTGAATAGCTAGGTTTGGTATAATAAGAAGATTTTTGTCTATATTAATATTTCTTATAGTTGGACTAAAAATATCCTTTGATTTTAATACAACTCTACCTGCTAAAGATAAGGGTCTGTCAAACCAAGTGCTTAATATAGGACCACCATAAACTTCTGTATTGAGTTTTACAAAATGGTTTTTTTCAAATATTTCAGGAGAAGGTTTAACTCTGAAAGTTGGTGAATCACTATGGGAACCAATTATTCTAAAATAATTGTCCTTTAAGTTATTTCCCATTTGAAAAGCTATAATTGCACTGTTATTATTTGAAACAAAATATTTTCCGTTTCTTTTTAAGTTCCATTTTTTATTTCTAGAAAGTTTTGTATAACCTTTCTCCATAAGAGATTTTTCAAAATTATCCACTACATGAAAAACTGATGGACTATTATCAATAAAGTTCATAAGTCTTTTTACAATTTCTATATTTTCCATATAACACCTCATTAATTTTTTAATCGTATTTATTATAACATTAATGAAATTTTTTATTTAAATATAAATATAAGAAGTTAAAAGGCAGGTATAATTTAGTGGACTTGAAGAAGATACAGTATAGTGCTATAATTAAATTATCTTCAGGGCGAGGTTAAATTCCTCACCGGCGGTAAAGTCCGCGAGCCGTAAGGGTTGAATTGGTGAAATTCCAATACCGACAGTATAGTCTGGATGAAAGAAGAAAGCTGAATAAATGCTAATTTGTATATCCAAATGCCCGGAAGTATTAAAGGGGCATTTTTTATGTCCTAAATATTTAGGAGGATATAATGAGAAAAAATAATAATTTATCTATAATGATAAAAGTAGCACTACTTGGAGCCATAGCTTCAATATTAATGTTGTTTGATTTTCCTTTGCCTTTTGCACCACCATTTATGAAAATAGATGTTTCAGAGGTGCCGGCAATTATTGCAGGATTTACATTTGGTCCTTTATGGGGATTTATAGTAATTGTTGTTAAACTTTTATTAAAATTTTTAACACAAGGAACTTTAACAGCAGGATTTGGTGAATTATCGAATTTAATAGTTTCATCTTCCCTAGTTGTTACGGCATCATTAATATACAAAAGAAAGAAAACATTTAAAAATGCGATTTTTTCACTAACAATAGGAATTATTTTAATGAGTGCATTAGCAACCTTAAGTAACTACTATGTAATATTTCCACTATATGGATTACCAATGGAGACCTTTGCGCCTTCAATGGAGAAAATTAATCCGTTAGTTAGTAATGTGCCAACTTTTATCTTATTTTCAATTGTACCTTTTAATATAATTAAAGGTGCTTTAAACGCTATGATTTTAGGAATATTGTATAAACCTTTATTACCTAGATTAGGTAAAAGTTATGGCAGTTAAAATTAAGTTTAAACCTTAATAATTTAATATTGCCAAAAAAAGAATTATGAAATATACTTTTAGAATCGTAGCAATACGATTCTTTTTTAATTAATAATATTCAATATAAGGATTGCTTGATTTAGCTATAAGTTTTATACTAGTATAATGAGGTGGATTATGTATAAATACATTTCAAAAAATGAAAAAGAAACAAATGAGTTTGCTAAAAAAATATCTAAAGCCTTAAAAAAAGGATATGTAATTTCCTTAAAAGGAGAAATGGGAGCAGGTAAAACTACTTTTACAAAAATGATAGCAGATTCATTAAATATAAAGGATAATGTAACAAGTCCTACTTTTTCCCTAGTTAATACTTACTATGGTAATATAGAACTAAATCATTTAGATTTATACAGATTAGAAGATGAATCGGAAGTGGAAACTATAGATATAGATAATTATTATTATCCTAGTGGGGTAACAATAGTAGAGTGGGCAGAAAGAGCCTTAAATTATTTACCAAGAGACTATATAGAAATTTCTATAAACAAACTAGGAGAAACAGAAAGAGAATTTGTTATTGAAGGTAAAAATAATAAAGAAAAAGAACTAATAGAAAGATTGAAGTAAAATGAAAATATTAAGTATTGACACTTCAACTATGATTTCAAGCTGTTCAGTTATGGAAGATGGAATTATAATTGGAGATTATAATATAAATCAAGAATTAACACATAGTGAAACATTAGTACCTATGATTAAAGATTTATTAAAAAATTTAAATATAAAAATAGAAGATATAGACCTATATGTTGTTGGGAAAGGGCCAGGTTCTTTTACAGGACTTAGAATTGGAATGACTGTAGGAAAGACTTTTGCTCAAATTTTCAATAAGGACATAATAGGTATTTCAACCTTAAAGGCCCTAGCTTCTCAAATTATAAGTGATAAAATAATAGTTCCAATTTTAGATGCTAGAGGAGGAAGGGTATATTATGGTGTTTATAAATACAGTAATAATGAAATAATTAATATAGAAGATGATAATTTAATTTATTTTGATGAACTTATGAATAAATTAAATGAAAAATATGATGAAATTATTTTTGTTGGCGATATTAATTCTGACTTTGAAATGGAAATAAAGGAAAATAATAAATTTTCAATAGCACCTGCATCTTTAAATAGTTGTATTGGCAGAAGTTTATGTTTTTTAGCTAACAAGGAAAAGAATGGGGTTTTAGAAGAAAGTTATTTAACTTTAAAACCGGAATATATAAGAAAATCACAAGCACAAAGGGACTTGGAGATGAAGATTAAAAATGTTTAAAATTAGAAAGATGATTTATTCTGATATAGATTTAATTTCAGAATTAGAAAGAAAGATTTTTAAAAATCCTTGGTCATATGAAAGTTTTAAAAGTGCCTTAAATAATGAATATGCCCATTATTTTGTAGTGGAAAAAAACAATGACTTAATAGGTTATTTCGGGATGATAATTGTTTTAGATGAATGTCAGATTCATAATATTGGAATAATAGAAGAAGAACAAAATCAAGGATATGGAAATAAAATTATGCAATATATAGTAGATTATTGTAAGGAGAACAATATAAAATATATATCGCTAGAAGTAAGGGAATATAATTTTAAAGCAATTCATTTATATAGTAAGTTTGGATTTAAGAAAATGTCTAGAATAAATGGATATTATACAAACCCTTCTGAAGATGGATTATTAATGAGATTAGATATAGGAGAAAAATTTGAAAGAATTGAAAATTCTAGCTATAGAAACGTCATGTGATGAAACCTCTGTAGCTGTTATAAAAAATGGTAGAGAAATAATGTCAAATATTATATCCTCTCAAATATCTACACATAGGATTTTTGGTGGAGTTGTACCTGAAATTGCCAGCAGAATGCATTTGGAAAATATAAATTTAATTATTAAAGAAGCTTTAGAAGAAGCTAAAATTGGTTTTGAAGATATTGATCTAGTTGCTTGTACAAAGGGTCCTGGACTAATTGGTGCATTATTAGTTGGAATTTCATCAGCAAAGGCAATTTCCTTTGCTTTAGACATTCCTTTAGTAGGTGTAAACCATATGGAAGGTCATATTTGTGCAAATTATTTAGTTCATAAGGATTTAGAGCCGCCATTTATTGGCTTAATAGTTTCCGGTGGCCATACTTATCTAGTTCAAGTAAATAGCTACACTGACTTTGAAATTATTGGTAGAACAAGAGATGATGCAGCAGGAGAGTCCTTTGATAAAATTGCCAGAGCTTTAGGATTAGCCTATCCAGGTGGACCTGAAATAGATGCTCAAGCCAAAAAGGGAAATCCGGAAGCAATAGACTTTCCAAGGGTAATAATAGATAAAAAAACTTATGATTTTAGCTTTAGTGGTTTAAAAACATCTGTTTTAAATTATATAAATAATCAGAAGCAAAAAAATATAGAGTTAAATATACCGGATATATGTGCTAGTTTTCAACAAGCCGTTTTAGATGTTTTAATTGAAAAATCCTATAGATTGTTAAAAGAAAAAAATATGAATAAATTTGTTATTTCTGGAGGAGTTGCGGCAAATTCTAAATTAATAGAAATGGCAGAAAAAATGGGAGAAGAAAACAATATAAAAGTATATTATCCTAGTAAAATTTTAAGTACCGATAATGCTGCTATGATTGGTTGTGCGGCTTATTATGACTATATTAATGGTAAAAGAGATGAATTGAGTTTAAAAGTTTATCCGAATTTAGAATTAGGACAATAAAAAATAAGAAGGGAAAAGTCGGGTAGAAGTAATGGTTTTAATACCTGATTTTTTTTAGCAAAAAAATTGGATTTTATAAAAAATATAAAAAAATTATTATAAATATGAGTTTTTATTGATAAATCTTATCAATAGTTATAGAATAGATATGGATAACAATTATCAAAGCATTATATTTAAATGGTTTTCTTATATATAAATATTAAACAAAGGATTAGTGATAAATATGATATTAACAATTGCACCTGTAGGGGTGCCTTTAAAAATAGTCCATATTAGAGGAAAAGATAGTCAACAGAAACAATTGGCAAATATGGGATTTGTGTTAGATGCTGAATTAAGAATAGTGAATGAAATGATGGGAAATCTTATAATATCCATAAAAGGATGTAGGGTAGCTATTGGAAAAGATTTAGCAAATAGAATTAAAGTTGAAATAATATAAAGGGGTGTTTATTTGATTACTTTAGATAATGCAGAGGTAGGAAAAACCTATTCAGTTAAAAAAATTAATGGTAGCGGTGCTATTAGACGTAGAATTATGGATATGGGAATTACAAAAGGAGTAGAACTATATATAAAAAAAGTTGCTCCCTTAGGTGATCCGGTTCAAATTACTTTAAGAGGTTATGAGTTAACATTAAGAAAACAAGATGCAGAAATTATAGAAGTAGAGGAGAATTAAATGAGCAAGTTTACAATTGCTTTAGCCGGTAACCCCAATAGTGGAAAGACAACCTTGTTTAACCTTTTAACCGGTAGTGAACAATATGTTGGTAACTGGCCAGGGGTAACGGTAGAAAGAAAAGAAGGATTATATAAAAAGGACAAGGAAATAAATATTGTGGATCTACCGGGAATATATTCTTTGTCACCATATACTTTAGAAGAGGTTGTTTCTAGAGATTATTTAATAGACGAAAATCCTGATGTTATTATTAATATTTTAGATGCTACAAATTTAGAAAGAAATTTATATTTAACTACCCAATTAATGGAATTGGGAATTCCTGTTGTAATTGCACTTAATATGATGGACCTAGTGGATAAAACAGGTGAGAAAATATTAACAAATGAATTAGAAGACCATTTAAAATGTAAAGTTGTAAAAATTTCTGCCTTGAAAAAAACAGGAATTGATGAATTAATTGAGGCTTGCGAAAAGGTTAAAGATGACAAGGTAGAACCTTTAAAAATATTCAATGAATCTATTGAAAAATATATTGAAGATATTAAGAACATATCTACTAAAGTAGATTATCATAACAGTATAAGATGGATTGCTGTTAAACTTTTAGAAAATGATGAAAAGATAATAGAAAAAATTGGATTAGATGATTCAGAAAAAAATAAATTAAATGGTTTATTAAATAAATTTGAAGATGAATTTGATGATGATGGAGAAGGTGTTATAACAGACGGGCGATATAATTTTGTAAGCAATATAACTAAACATATTATTAAAAACAAAAGGTCCGGCCTTAGTACATCAGATAAAATAGATAGAATAGTTACAAATAGATTTTTAGCAATTCCTATTTTTGCCGTATTTATGTTTGCTATATATTATATTTCTATAAAAATAGGTAATGATATTTTAGGTGAATGGGTTAATGGAACGCTAATTGAAGAAATTATACAAGGTGGAGCAGAAAATCTTTTAGTAGGTTGGGGAGTTTCAGCTTGGCTAGTAAGTTTAATAGTTAACGGTATTATTGGTGGTGTAGGAGCGGTACTTGGATTTTTACCAGTTATTGCAGTACTTTATTTTTTCATTGCCATTTTGGAAGATATTGGATACATGGCAAGAATTGCATTTATTTTAGATAGAATATTTAGAAAATTTGGATTATCCGGTAAATCTTTTATTCCGATTTTAATTGGTATAGGTTGCTCAGTACCGGGAATAATGGCTACAAGAACAATAGAATCAGACAAGGACAGAAGAATGACAATAGTAGTTGCTTCCTTTATGCCTTGTGGTGCAAAATCAGAAATAATTGCCTTATTTGCAGCATCTGTTTTTGTTGGTAAATGGTGGTTTGCACCTATTTGTTATTTTGCAGGTATAGCTGCAGTAATAGTAAGTGGAATAATTTTAAAGAAAACCAGCAGATTTGCTGGAGAGGCAGCTCCTTTTGTAATGGAACTTCCGTCATACCATATGCCTAAACTTGGAAATGTTTTAAGAGTAACTTGGCAAAGGATAAAAGCCTTTATTATAAAAGCAGGAACAATAATTTTAGTTGCTACAATTGCAATTTGGTTTTTACAAAATATAAGTACATCTGGTGAATTTGCTGAATTTTCAGCAGAAAGTCATTCACTATTAGAAGCAATTGGAAAATTCTTTGCACCTATATTTAAACCTTTAGGTTTTGGTAACTGGTTAGCAGCAGTTTCATCTGTGGTAGGTTTAATAGCAAAGGAAATGGTTGTAAGTACCTATGGAGTAGTTGCCGGCGTTGGGGCTGACTTGACTTTTGAAAGTCCGGACATGATCCAATTTGCATCTCTAGCTTTTACAACAGTTTCAGCTATGAGCTTTATGATTTTCAATCAATTGAACATACCTTGTTTCGCAGCAGTAGGAGCAATAAGACAGGAAATGAAAAGTGGCAAATGGACTGCTTTTGCCTTAATTTACCAAATGGTATTTGCTTATACAATATCATTGATGATATATCAATTTGGTTCTGTTCTTATATTAGGTAATGACTTTACAATATGGACAGGAGTGGCTTTAGTAATATTAGCTGTATATATATTCCTGTTATTTAGACCGGATAAAAATAAAATAGATAAAAGAAAATTAAGTAGGTCCATAGACTAGATTAAGAAAGAAGGGTTATTATGGCTACAATAGTAGTATTAATCTTACTAGTTGGCATAGTTGCATTTGCTATTAGAAGTATGAGAAAGAACAAATCAAGCTGTGGTAGTTGTAGTTCTTGTCATATAAGCAATTGTCAATCTAATAAAAAATAAAATAAAAAATAGTTTAGTATTATTTTTATAATACTAAACTATTTTTTTCTTTTTAAATTGAAAAATTTCCCTCTGACCTAAATTGCTTTGGAGTTATTCCATATTCGCTTTTAAATTGGTGGCAAAAATAAGATGTACTATCAAAGCCTACTAAATGAGAAATTTCATTAATAGACAGATTACTGTCTAAAAGCAAAAGAATTGCTTTTTCTAATCTAAAGTTCAATAAAATAGTTGGTAGACTATTTCCTACGTGTTTAGAAATTAAATTAGATAAGTAAGATTTACTAATATGGAATTTATTGGATAAGATTTCCAAGGTTATTTTTTTCCACAGTTGTTGTAAATATAAATTAGAATGGTTTTAATTAAAGGATTTGTACAATTATAAATTAACTTATTTTGTGATGCAGTATAAAAATCCAACATTTCAAAAAAAACCTTTTTTAAGGATTTAATATTTGTTGATTCTGAAATTTTTAAAAGAAAAGCATTCCTTTCGTTTAATATTGCAGTTGTATATTCAATATCCTTAATGTTTTTAATAGTATTCCAGTAGAATATTCCATTAAATTGTATTAAATAGCTTTTGAAAAAGTCAAAACTAGTATGGTCTTCAGCAATTTTATTAAATATTGATTCAGAAAGCTCTTTAGTCTTGTCTCTGTCCTTCATTAAAACAGCTCTAATTAATTGATTTTCTAAAATGTCCAAAACAAACTCCTAAATGTTAATAAATTTATATAATTTACATTATTTTAACATAAATTAAGTATTTCAACTAGTTAAATTTGATTTACTAGTACAGAATACTATATAATTAGTATGTAATTTGGGAATAATAGAAAAGGAGATTAGGATGAACAATTTATTAAAAAGGTTTTTTTCAGTATTTTTAATGACGGTTTTAACTTTTTCTACTATTGCAGTTAGTATTGGAAATGGAGGAACTTCCTATGCAAGTTCGTCTAATAGTGTAAGTATTAGTAGGAACGAAATAGTTAAAAATAATGTAGTTTATTTAAATTCTACTAAAAACAATAATATTAATGCAAGTTCTACAATTTCTTATGTAGATAATAATGGAGAAGAGTTGAAATTTAGTCCAGTATATAACGATGATACTGAAACTTATTATTTTGAAGTTTTAATTAACAAGGCTGGTAATTGGAAAGTAAAAGAACATAACATTGAAGGTATTACTAATATCGATGAATTAGATATTACTGTACATGATACTTTAAACGATATGACAGGTTCTTCAACAGGATATGTTTATACTTCTGCTATTACAGGAAATAGCAATATTAGTGGTGAAAATTTAGAACAAATTTTATCACAATTAATAGGTTTAAATAGAAATGGAAATTACTCAGAAGTTAAAGTAACTATTGGAAATGGTAACAGCTCAGGTATTTTTTATATTGATTTTGATGGTGTATCCTCTTCTATAAATATTCCTAGTAATATTTATCTAGAAGCTGGTAACTATACTTTAACAATAGAGGTAGATGGTTATTCAACTACAGAAAATATAGTATTAACAACTGACTATACCAATGTTGAAGATATTAATTATGATGAATCTCCACAATTAAGAAGTCTATCATCAACTTCAAAACTATCTAGTGATTTTTATGTAAAGAGATACTCAGGAAACGATAGATATGCTACAGCGGTAGAAATTTCTAAATCAAAATTTTCAACTGCTGAAAATATAATCTTAGTTAACGGCGATTCAGTAAATGAAATATTATCAGCAGCTAGTTTAGCAAAACAAAAAAATGCTCCGATTTTATTAACTAAAGCAGACACATTAAATAACTATTCTGAAGCTGAAATAAATAGACTAAAGGCTAAGAATATTTTTATAGTTGGTAGCGAAAAAGAAATTGGAAAAGGTATTGAAACAAAGTTACAAAATAATGGAAAAGTAGTTACAAGATTAACAGGTTCTAATATTTATAAAACAGCTATTTCAGTTGCAAAGCAACTAAGTAGTTTTAATACTGTTATTGTATCTTCTTCATCTAGTTATTCAGACTCTTTATCGGCAGCAGCTTTATCAGCTAGTAAGGGATATCCGATTTTATATGTTGAAAATTCTTCAATACCAAATGATACTTTAAATTATATAAAGTCAAGTAATTGTTCTGTTATTTTAGTAGGTGGGCCTGCGACTATTAGTAATTCTGTGCAAGATAAATTAAAAGCAGAAAGCAAGTCCGTTACAAGAGTACATGGAGCTAATAGATATGGAACAAGTATTAATTTAGCTAAAAATTATTTTAGCTCAACAAGTATTATTAATTTAGCAACTGGAAATACTTTTGCAGATTCTTTAAGTGGTGCATCAGTAGCAGGTTTGAACAATTCCCCAGTTGTACTAGTAGAAGGCAATTCAGTTAGTGCAGATTTAAAGGGATATATTACTTCATCTAAGGCAAAAACTATAAATATTTATGGTGGTCCAGCTAGTGTTAGTAAAGAATATGAAAATAGTGTACAAAAAACTTTAAATGAAATATATAATAGTTCATCTATTCAAGGAAGTAATACTTCTGTTAAAATATTATTGGACCCGGGACACGGTGCCGGCTCATCCCATAATAGGGGTTATGTTGGACCAAGATGGAAAAATGAAGGTGATGGAAATTATTATTTCTCATTACTTTTAAAGAAAGAATTAGAAGCATATGGAATTCAAGTAGGTACTACTAGAGCTAGTATAGGAAAAGATCCTTCTTTAGCATCACGTGGACAATCTGCTAAAGGCTATGATTTATTTATTTCTTTACACACAAATGCATTAAATGGCTCAGCCAAAGGTGTAGAAATCTATGAAGATGTTAATGCAAGGGCAACTTCATTGGCAACTAATTTAACAAAAACCATATCATCAACCTTGGGAACATCAAATAGAGGTGTTAAGTACAGATATTATGGAGCAAATACAAGTGGAGTTAATCCTAAATCAAACTACTATGGAGTTTTAAGAAATAATGCGGCTCCAGCAGGAATGTTAATTGAACATTGTTTCCATGATAATCTTGCAGATGTTACTAAATATGAGTCAAAAGCAGAAACATTAGCTAAAAATATGGCTAGTACAATTGCCTCATATTATGGCGTAAAATAAGAGACTACTTATGTAGTCTTTTTTTAATGCAAAATAGAAAAAAATATGATATACTTAGTCAATGTGAGTAGTTGTACATTTTATATTTGGAGGAATAATTATGAGCGCAGTTTTAGTAAATAAAGAAAAAAATAGAGCAGTGTTTACTGTGGAAGTAGCACAAAATAAATTTGAAGAAGCTATACAAAAAGCTTATATTAAAAATAAAAAAAGATTTTCAATACCAGGATTTAGAAAGGGAAAGGTACCTAGAAAAATAATTGAACTGAATTATGGCGAAGGTATTTTTTATGAAGATGCTATAAATATATTATTACCAGAAGTATACGAAGAAGCATTAAATGAATTGGATTTAGATCCAGTAGATAATCCGGAAATTGATATCGATGAATTAAATAGGGAAAACCCTGTTAAAATAAAATTTGAAGTTGATGTAAAGCCAGAACCTAAATTAGGCGATTACAGTAATCTTGAAGCAGAATTAGAATCCTATGAAGTTAAAGAAGAGGATATTGAAAGAGTTATTAATAGTGCTTTAGAATCTAATTCAAGATTAGTTAGTATAGAAGATAGAGAAGTAAAGGACAAAGACATTGTTAATATAGATTTTGCAGGAAAACTAGATGGAGAATTATTTCCAGGTGGACAGGCTGAAAATTATGAATTAACAATTGGTTCAAATACATTTATACCGGGATTTGAAGAACAGATAATAGGTAAGAAAATTGGAGAGGAATTTGAAGTTAATGTAACCTTCCCTGAAGATTACCAAGAGGAAACTTTAAAGGGAAAAGATGTAGTATTTGAAGTTAAATTAAATTCCATACAAGAAAAAGTTTTACCTGAATTAGATGATGAATTTGTTAAAGATGTTTCAGAATTTGATACTTTAGAAGAATATAGAAATAACATAAAAATTGATTTAGAAGAACAAAACGAATCTAGAAAAAAAATAGATAAAGAAAATAAAGCTATAGAAGCCTTAATTGATGTAATGGAAGTTGAAATACCAGATTCAATGGTAAAAAATGAAATTGAAAGAGAATATGAAGATTTCCTTTATAGAATACAAGGAATGGGCTTAAATGCAGAACAGTATTTTTCCATTACTAACACTTCAGAAGAAGATACTAAAGAAGAATTAAAACCTAATGCAGAAAGAAAAGTAAAATCTGACTTAGCTATAGAAGCTTTAATTGAAGCTGAAGGTATAGAAGCTTCTGATGAAGAAGTAGATAAAGAATTAAATGAATTAGCAGAACAATATGATTCAAAAAATAAAGATAAATTCATTAAAAATATGAAAAAATCAGGTAACTTAGAAATTATTGCTGAAAATGTTAAAAAGAAAAAAGCAGTAGATAAACTTGTTAGTATGGTCAACTTTAAAGAGGAATCTAAATAAAAGATATTTAAAGGAGGCAAAATTATGGCATTAGTACCAATGGTAGTAGAGCAAACAAATAGAGGGGAAAGATCTTATGATATTTTTTCCAGACTATTAAAAGATAGAATAATTTTTATAAGTGGAGAAATTAATAATGTTATGGCTGATTTAGTTGTAGCACAATTACTTTTTTTAGAATCTGAAGATCCTAAAAAAGATATTCAAATATATATTAATTCTCCAGGTGGTTCAGTTAGTGCAGGATTTGCCATATATGATACAATGCAATATGTTAAATGTGATGTAAGTACAATTTGTATTGGTATGGCTGCAAGTATGGGAGCATTTTTACTTGCTGCAGGTACTAAGGGAAAGAGATTTTCTTTACCAAATGCAGATATAATGATTCACCAACCATTAGGTGGAGCACAAGGACAAGCTGAAGATATTAGAATTCAAGCTGAAAAAATATTAAAAACAAGAGCAAGATTAAATGATATCCTAGCTGAAAGAACTGGACAACCATTAGAGATTATTGAAAAAGACACAGATAGAGATAATTATATGGATGCTAAGGAAGCAAAGGAATATGGATTAATAGACGAAGTTATAGACAAGTCTAAATAGGGGAATATATGTCAGAAATAGAAGAAAAAAAGATTAGTTGTTCTTTTTGTGGAAAAACTTCTGATGAGGTTAATAGATTAATAGCAGGACCAAATGTTTATATTTGTGACGAATGCGTTAAACTATGTAACGATATAATTGAGGATGAAATTTTTAAAGAAAAAGGAGCTTCTCACTTAGATGAGAAGCTTTATAAACCTATAGAAATGAAAAAAATTCTTGACCAATATGTTATTCAACAAGAAGTAGGAAAGAAAGCTTTATCTGTAGCTGTTTATAATCATTACAAGAGAATAAATAGCAATTACAACAATACGGATATTGAACTTCAAAAGTCCAATATATTATTAATTGGCCCAACAGGATCCGGTAAAACTCTATTGGCACAGACTTTAGCTAAAACATTAGATGTACCTTTTGCAATTGCAGATGCAACATCTCTTACTGAAGCTGGTTATGTTGGCGAAGATGTGGAAAATGTAATATTAAAATTAGTCCAAGCAGCTGATTATGATATTGAAAGAGCTGAACGTGGCATTATCTATATAGATGAAATAGATAAAATTACAAGAAAATCGGCTAATCCTTCCATTACCAGAGATGTTAGTGGTGAAGGAGTTCAACAAGCATTGTTGAAAATCATAGAAGGCATGGTTGCAAATGTTCCACCTCAAGGTGGAAGAAAACATCCTCATCAAGAGTATATACAAATCGATACAACAAATATATTATTTATTTTTGGTGGTGCCTTTGAAGGCATTGAAAAAATTATTGAACAAAGAAAAGAGACAAAATCTATCGGCTTTGGAGCTGATATTAGAGATAGAAAAGAATCAAAAATTGGAGAACTAATTAAAGATATTAGACAGGAAGACTTATTAAAATATGGTTTAATACCAGAATTAATAGGTAGAATTCCGGTTATAGTAACCTTAGAAGAATTGGATATTGATTCTCTTATGAGAATATTAGTTGAACCTAAAAATGCAATAGTAAAACAATACGAAGAATTGTTTAAAATGGATAATGTTGAATTAACATTTACAGAAGAAGGTTTAAAGGCTATTGCACAGAAAGCTTTTGACCGTAAAACTGGAGCTAGAGGATTAAGGTCCATTATTGAAGAAACCCTAATGGATATTATGTTTGAAATACCTTCTAGAGAAGATGTTAAAGAGGTTATTATAGATGCAGATACTATAATTAAAGGTTCAGAACCAAAGTTGGTTTTTAATAAAAAATAAAAAGCTCACTATTGTGAGCTATTTTTTTTAGAGAGGGTTTTATGAATAAAAATATTACTTATGAAGTAAAAAATATTAGATTACCTATTATACCAATGAGAGGTATATGGATATTTCCTAATACTATTATTCATTTTGATGTAGGAAGGGATATTTCTATAAATGCATTAAATGAATCTATGATAAAAGATTCATTGATTTTTTTAACGGCACAAAAAGATGCTAGTATTGATGAACCTAAAATAGGTGATTTTTATGACACTGGCGTTATTGCAGAAATAAAACAGACCTTAAAACTACCTAATGGCAATATGAGAATATTGGTCGAAGGAATAAGTAGGGCAGAAGCGAAAGAATTTATTTTTGAAGATAATTACATTCAAGCAGAGCTAAAAGAATATGTTTATAACGAAGAAAAAGTTGTACTTGATGATAATTTAAAAGCTATTACTAGATTAGTAGTAAATGATGCCAAAGAATATATTAGTTTAAATCCAAATATTTCAACAGAAATGATATTGCCAATACTGGAACAGGATGATCCAAGTCGTTTAGCTGATATTGTTGCTTCCTATATAAACCTAGAAGGCGATGACTATTTTAATATAATAAAAGAACTGGATATTTATAAAAGACTTGAAATATTACATGGTATCTTATTAAAAGAAATCGAATATTTAAAAATCGAAGAAGAAATTAATAAAAAAGTTTCTAAACAAATTAGTAAAAACCAAAGGGAATATTATTTAAAAGAACAATTAATGGCTATTAGACAGGAATTAGGCGAAGATGATGACGAAGAAATAGCTTTTAAATATACAGAACAATTAAAAAAATTAAAATTAAATAAAAAGTCAGAAGAGCACGTATTAAAAGAAATAAATAGATTGAATATCCTTTCACCTGGAAGTCCGGATGTAAATGTAATTCGTTCCTATGTTGAAGAAATATTAAGTTTGCCTTGGAATAAAACTACAAAAGAAAAATATGACATTAAAAAGGCAAGAGATATTCTAGAAGAGGACCACTATGGACTGGAAGATGTTAAAGAAAGAGTATTGGAATTTATTGCAGTTAAAAAAATGACAAAGGGTTTAAAGGGGCCAATATTATGTTTAGTTGGACCACCGGGAGTAGGTAAAACATCAATTGTAAAATCCATAGCTAGAGCTACAAATAGAAACTTTGTTAGTATGCGATTAGGTGGAGTTAGAGATGAGGCTGAAATTAGAGGTCATAGAAAAACCTATATTGGGGCTATGCCTGGTAGAATAATTAAGCTAATGGAAGATGCTGGTACAACAAATCCGGTATTTTTACTAGATGAAATAGATAAACTGTCCTCAGATTTTAGAGGGGATCCTGCATCTGCTTTATTAGAGGTTTTAGACCCTGCTCAAAATGACGCTTTTATAGATAACTATATTGAAATTCCATTTGATTTATCTAAAGTAATGTTTGTTACTACAGCAAACTCATTAAATACCATTCCAGCAGCCTTGCTAGATAGAATGGAAATAATAAGAATTTCCGGCTATACTGAATTTGAAAAACTAAATATTGCTGAAAAATATTTAATACCTAAACAAGTTAAAGAGCATGGCTTAAAACCAAATCAGTTTTCAATTTCAACAGATTCTGTTAAGAAAATGATTACAAATTATACAAGAGAAGCAGGAGTTAGAAATTTAGAAAGATTAATTTCTAAGGCTGTAAGAAAAGCTGTAATGGATATAGTGGAAAAAAATAAAAAAGCTGTTAGAATTTCCTTGAGAAATTTGGAAAAATATATAGGTAATGTGAAAATTGTTGATGATGACATTCCTAAAGAAGACATGGTAGGAGTAGTTAATGGACTTGCTTGGACTGAAACAGGTGGAGAAATATTAACTATTGAAGCAACTGTTATGGAAGGTAGCGGAAAAGTACAATTAACCGGCATGCTTGGGGACGTAATGAAAGAATCGGCTATGGCTGCAGTATCCTTTATAAGAAGTAACCAAGAAAAATTAGGAATAAAAGGTGAGTTTTATAAAAATAAGGATATTCATCTACATTTCCCTGAAGGAGCTGTACCAAAAGATGGACCATCGGCAGGTGTTTCAATTATTACGGCTTTAGTTTCGGCCTTATCAGGTAAGAAAGTAAGCCATGACATTGCCATGACAGGAGAAATTACCTTAAGGGGTAGAGTCTTACCAATTGGTGGAGTTAAAGAAAAAGTATTAGCAGCAAACCGATATGGAATAAAAAATATTATACTACCAAAGGCCAATGAAAAAGATGTAGAGTTAATTCCAAATAAAGTAAGAAAATTATTACAATTTTCTTATGTTGAAACTATTGATGAAGTATTAAATTTAGCTATTAAAGAATCATAAGAAATTATGGTTCTTTTTTTATTTTCCAGAAAATATTTTTCAAATTAAATACATTGTATTATTGTATACTATACAATAATGTATTATAATTATTAATACAAAGAGGTGACAATATGATTATAAAATTAAATATGCAATCCAGCACTCCTGTGTATTTACAGTTAAGAAATGAAATTATAAAGAGGATTGCTAGTAAAGAAATAAATCCGGGAGAAAAACTTCCAACAGTTAGGGATATGGCTAAACAAGTTGGTCTTAATCCAATGACTGTAAACAAAACCTATCAGATTTTAAAAGAAGAAGGTATTGTAAGAACAGAAGGAAGAAATGGTGTTACAGTAAGAGAGGACATTGTAGCTAATGAATTGTTTTTATCAAAACTAAATAATGAAGTGGAACTTATGGTAACAGAGTCAATAGTTAGAGGTTTCAGTATAGAGAAAATAATAGAGATGATTAATAATACTACTAAAGAATACGGAGAGGTAAAATAGATGTTAATTCTATTTTTAATTTATAATAGTATATTGATACCGGTTGTTTTTTTAATGTACTATTGGAATAAGAAAACTCTAAAATATAATAATGGAGAAATCTTTTTGGTGAAAATTCCCTATTCTGAAAAAGACAATGAAGAAATATCTGAAATTTCTAAAAAACCCCTTAAATTTTTAAAAATATTATCTCTATTAAGTATTATATTTATTCTAATTGGAAGTTGTTTATTTTTTTATAAAGCAAATTATTATATTTTTTTACTAATAATAATATTATTAATTCAGTTAATAATTGATATTTATTTAAATAATCAGAGGAAAAAGGTTCTTACTTTGAAAATAGAAAATAATTGGCAATTTCCCACAGATGTTTTCATAGATACAAAACTGCTTAACTCTAATTTAAAGGCTGAATATAATTTTGCACTATATGGCTCATTAATAGTCTTACTTTTATCGATAAGTATTTTTATATTTCTTCCAAACTTAAGTGAATCAGCATTTTTTCCTTTATTTGCATCAGCTAATATTTTAATTTTCACCTTTATTATGAAGTCTGAAAATTATAATTATCTTAGTGAAAAGTTTGAAGAAAATTATGCATATAATTTGGAAAAATAAAGTCTAATAAGGTAGTTTTAAACCAATTTATTGCTATAAATATTTTTACCTGCAGTCTTTCTATATTAATGCATTTAATTTTAAAGGAAAGATATAATTTGATTATAAATACAATATTAATTTCACTGCTTGTTAATATTATTGCTATATTCATTTTTTTCATTAGGTATAGCACATTAAATAAAAAATATTATATTGGTAAAAATAATATAAATAACACCGGAGACTTTTATGACTATTTTGGATACAACAATCCCTATGACAATAGAATATTTGTGGAGAAAAAAGTTTCAATAGGTATGACTATAAATACAGGAACTTTAAAAGGTAGAATTACAGTGTTAGGAATTTTGCTTTCGACCTTTTTGCTTATATTCTTTTCAATGTTTGCAACTGGAACAAGTGATTTCAATTATGATTTAAATAATAGTTATTTAAAAGTGTCTTCTAATATCTACAAGGATGAAATTAAATTAAAGGATATAAAGAATATAGAATTTGAAAAAATAAAGGAATTCCCTAAAGGATATAGGTCAAATGGAGGAAGTAATTCAAAACAAAATTTTGGAAGTTTTAAATTTGAAGAATGGGGAAGCGTTAGACTGTATTCCTACAATGACAATGATTTTCATATTGTAGTTGATACTAAGAATCAGAAATATATTTTTAATGAAAGTACAAAAAAGGAAACGGAAGAGCTATATAATTCCATAAGGGGTAAATTAGAGTAATTTTTGTTCTTTAAAATAAAATATATAAAAGGAAGTGGACTATGATTTTTTTCTTTATAGTAATAATGATTTTAATAATTGGAGGCTATATATTTGCCTATAGAGCCTATTACAAGAGTACAAATTACAGAGATGGGAGAGTTATGCTAGTAAGTATTCCCTATGAACACAAGGACGATGAAGGTATTAAGCTTATTACCGAAAAATCTAAGAAGGTAATAAAAATAATAGGAATTTTTCATAATTTGCTTATGCTCATGTACTTCTATGGTTTATATTTTTCGGATTTTAATAAATATCTATTTAATGAATACTTTGCCTTTACCTTAATTCTTATATTAATGTTGCCCTTAGTAGTTTTGCAGGTATACCTAAATAAAAATCATAAGCAGATTAAGAAAATTAAAAGTGATAATAATTGGGCCCTAGTAACTGAATATGAAATTGAAGTTGATACTAGAATACTTGCCGATAATTTAAAAGGTAAATATAATAAATTACTACATTTAAGCTTAATATTAACAATAATAATTGGAATTTTGTCTTTTTTATTAAAATCTAAAGTTGAATTATTTGAAATATTGGTTTTATTATTAAATGTTAATTCATTAAATCTTGTAATGATTTTAATTCTTAAATTGGATAATTACATAAAGATTTCTGACGATTATAAGGAAAATTATAAGGCTAATAAGGAAAAAATAGAATACAACTATAATTTAATCTATAAATTGATTTTAATTGATTTTATACTTATTTTTGCCTATATAATATTAACCTACTCATTGGGTTATATGAATTATGTATTTATTTTCCTAAATATATTTCTTATAATTTTATGGATTCTATTCATAATAGTCTTTTATAAAGTAAATAAGAAATATGAGATAAGCAATAATAATATTTCAAAAGCCGGAGATTTTTATGACTATTATGGTTATAACAATCCCTATGATAATAGAGCAATGGTTAATTCCCTTGTATCTAGTGCAGGTACGGAAGTTAATAGGGGAAATATTAAGGGAAAGATGATTAATTTGCTTTCTTCCTTATTTTTAATAGTCATTTTAGTAGGTTCCGTAATTTTTTTACATGATACAATATATGCAAGTATAGATTATACAATTGAGGATAATAAATTGGAAATAGAAGTTTCCACCTTTAACTCAACAATAAATCTTAAGGAAATAGATTCCCTTGAGTTTAAGGAAGAAATAGATTTTGAAAATGCCTATAGAATTATAGGAAATGCCATGGAAAATTATAGTGCTGGCTCATATAATTTAAAGAATTACGGAAATGTTACACTATATAGCTATAATTATGTAGACTCCCATATAGTTATTAAAGCAAAGGGAAAAACATATATTTTCAATGAAGATACAAATAATAAAACAGAAAAATTATTTAATAAAATTACAAAATATATAGATAAATAGTGTAGTTTAAAACTTAACAGCAAGTAATTCTTGCTGTTTTTTCTTGCAAAATTATTAAGTAGCATTATAAAAACGTTAATAAATATACTAATAAATTCAATATATTATTGATTTTATTAGTATATATTGATAAACTTAGATAGAATGTATTTAATTAATTATATGAGGTGAACAATGGATATTAGAAATTTAGCGGTAAACACAATTAGAGTATTGTCTGTAGAAGCTGTACAAAAGGCTAAGTCAGGTCATCCTGGAATGCCAATGGGAGCAGCTCCAATGGCCTTTACACTTTGGAATGACGTTATGAATCATAATCCTAAAAATCCTAATTGGTTTAATAGGGACAGATTTATTTTATCAGCAGGACATGGTTCTATGTTGCTTTATTCGCTATTACATTTATTTAACTATGGTTTAACGATAGATGATTTGAAAAACTTTAGACAATTAGATAGTAAGACTCCAGGACATCCGGAATATGGACATACAGTTGGAGTAGAGGCTACAACAGGACCTTTAGGCCAAGGATTAGCTATGGGAGTAGGTATGGCTTTAGCAGAATCCCATTTAGCAGCAAAGTATAATAAACCGGGTTTAAATATAGTTGACCATTACACATATGTTATTGCCGGTGATGGATGTATGATGGAAGGAATTACAAATGAAGCATCATCTTTTGCTGCAGCAAATAAACTATCTAAATTAATCGTACTTTATGATTCTAATAATATTTCTATTGAAGGTAGTACCGATATTTCCTTTACAGAAAATGTTAGAGCTAGGTATGAAGCTTTAGGTTGGGATACTTTTTATGTAGAAGATGGAAAATCCCTAGACGATATTTTAGCTGCTATAAATGAAGCTAAGAAAACAGATAAACCATCTTTAATAGAAATAAAAACCAAAATTGGTTGGGATAGTGCTAAGGAAGGATCTGCCTCAGCTCATGGTGAACCTTTAGGCGACGATAATATTGTTGATTTTAAAAATAAAATCGGCTGGGAATATGAAGAAGAATTTTATGTTCCAAAAGAAGTTAGAGAATATATTTCTGAAAGTAGTAAAAAAGGCGAGTTAAAAGAAGAAGAATGGAATAAATTGTTAGAGGAATATAAAAACAATTATCCGGAAGAAGCTAAAGAATTTTTAATGTCCCTAAAGAAGGATTTATCAGATGATGTTTTTGATGAAGAGTTTTATAAATTTGACAAGGACGATGCATCAAGGGGGTATTCAGGAACATTAATAAATAGACTAGCTGAAAAAATTCCTTATTTAATTGGTGGCTCAGCAGATTTATCTCCATCAAATAAGACTGAAATGAAAAATACTAGTTATTATAGTCCAACTAATAGAGAAGGAAAAAATATTCATTTTGGTGTTAGAGAATTAGCCATGAGTGCTATTTCAAACGGAATAAGCTTACATGGTGGATTATTGCCATATTGTGCTACCTTCTTGGTATTTAGTGATTATGTTAAACCTACAATAAGATTGTCAGCATTGATGAATCAACAGGTATTGTATGTATTTACCCATGATAGTATTGGTGTTGGGGAAGATGGACCAACACATCAACCAATTGAACAAATGGTTATGTTAAGATCAACACCGAATATTTCAACTTTCAGACCGGCTGATGGCAAAGAAACTGCTGCTGCCTATGAGTATGCTTTAAAGAAGAAGGATGGACCAACGGTTTTTGCCTTAACTAGACAAAAATTAGAAAATCTGGAAGAAACCGGAAAAGATGCACTTAATGGCGGTTATGTATTAAAGGATTTAGGAGAAAGAATAGACATTATTCTAATGGCTTCCGGTTCAGAAGTAAAACTTATTTGTGATGCTGCTGAAAGAATTAATAAATTAGGTTATGGAGTTAGGGTTGTTTCAATGCCTAGTCCAGATGTTTTTGATAAACAATCAGAAGGATATAAAAACTCTGTTTTACCTAAAGAAGTAAGTAAAAGAGTTTCTGTAGAAGCACTTTCTACTTATGGATGGGATAAGTATGTAGGACTAGACGGAATAAAAATAGGAATGGAAGGTTTTGGAGCTTCTGCACCTGCAAATTCATTATTTGATAAATTTGGTTTTACAGTAGAAAATATTGTAGAAAAAGCTTTAAGTATCTTAGATTAAATTTAAACCATACAAATTATTTTTGTATGGTTTTTTTATATATATTATTGTTATTTTACAACATATATATTTTACTTAGGTATCATAAAAAGAAATATTGAAATTTATTTGACAATTATAAATAAATAGTATATTCTATTTTAAAGGAGAAATCACTATGAAAACTTTATTATTTAAAATTGAATTAAATAATTTAATGCATCACAGCCATCTATAATTGTATATGGCTATATTGTAGTGTTGAATTTTTATTGTTATAGCCACTATTGTAGTGGCTTTTTTTATTTTTAAATCCTAATTTAATGTTATAGTAATAATAATGAATTAATTAATAAATAAGTAAATTTGAGGTGAAACATGGATAAATATTTTATTAAAGGCTCGGAATATATTTTCGGTGAAAAAATTAATGAAATAAATAATATTGGTAATATAATTTTAGATAAGGCAAAAGATGCAGGCTATAAACAAGTAAGTACACCTTACTTTGAGGACTATGAAGTATATAAAAATTATGACAAATTAGATAAATTAAATATGACAAAAATAATAGATAAAGATGGGAAAATTTTGGTTTTAAGGCCCGATGCAACTATACCTATTGCTAAAATAGTATCTTCTAAATTTGAAGATGAAAAGGAAATAGTAAAATTATGCTATTTAACAACAATTTTTAGGGAATATAAAAGCCCTAAAAGTTATGGAAGGGATTTTTTACAAGGAGGAGTTGAACTTTTTGGCAAAGACTCTTCTGAAATAGATTATGAAGTAATAAATTTAGCAATAGATATGTTAAAAGAAATTGGATTTAATAATATTCAATTAGACATTGGAAATATCGCTTTTCAAGAAGGCTTTTTTCAATCTTTAAATATAGAAAGTCATATTAAGGAAAATATAAAAAAACTAATTGAAACTAAAAACATTAACGATATTAGAGAATATGTTGAGCCTTTAAGCATAAAAAGAGAAGATAAGGATTTTATTTATGCCCTACCAAAATTATTTGGTGAATATGATGAGATTATTAGTAAGGCTAAAGAATACTGTAAAAATAGTAATATGACAAGGGCTTTAGAGAGAATAGAGAATATATATGAAATTATTAATAATAAAAAACTGGACATAAAAGTTAAGTTAGATTTATCTTTTACTAATAATTTAAATTATTATACTGATTTAATTTTTAAAGTCTATGCCGGTTCCCTTCATGTCCCTGTTGTAAGTGGAGGTAGATGTAATAATTTAGCTGAAGATTTTGGAAAATATAGGCCTTGTTGCGGTTTTGGTATTAATGTTAATTTAGTTGATGAGTATTTAGAGGACGATAAATACGATGACGTTATTCATATAGCTTTAGCAAAGGGAAGAGTCCATAAACAAGCTATGAAAAGGTTTGAAGAGTGTGGATTAATTTTTCCCGAATACAGTGAAAAAAGTAGAAAGTTGTTATTCTTAGATAAAAGTAAAAAAATTGAAGTTATACTTGTAAAATCTCAGGATGTACCAATTTATGTTGAAAATGGAGCAGCAGATATTGGAATTGTCGGAAATGATATTTTGTTAGAGGAACAGTATAAGGTATATGAGTTAATGAATTTAAATATTGGAATTTGTAGAATGGCAACTGCTAAAATAAGAAATACCGAAATTGATTATAATAAAAAGGTTTTAGTTGCTACTAAATATCCTACAATAACTAAAAACTTCTTCTCTAAAAAAGGTGTACCTATTAATTTAATAAAGTTAAACGGTTCTGTAGAATTAGGCCCTATTGTAAAATTATCTGATGTAATTGTAGATATAGTTGAAACAGGTGGAACTCTTAAAGAAAACAATTTAGTTGAAGATGAAAAAATTTTGGATATTTCCTCTAGGCTAATATGTAATAAAGTTGCTTTAAAAACGAAAAACAAACAAGTTGGCAATATAATGGGAATTTTAGAAGAATTAGAATTAAAAAATTAGGAGAGGTATTATGAGAATAATTGAAATTAAAGACGGTATGAATAAAAGAAAAACTTTAAATGAATTATTAAAACGGGAAGATGAAGACAATTTAGAAATAGAAAATACCGTTCGAGATATTATTAATAATATAAAAAGAAATGGAGACGTTGCCTTAAAGGAATATACCTATAAATTTGATAGGGTAGAATTGGAAAATATTAAAGTTTCTAAGGAAGAAGTAGAAGAAGCAATAGATATAGTAGGAGAAGAATTTTTAAATATTTTAAAAGAAGCATCTGAAAATATAAGAATATACCATGAAGAAGAAGTAGAAACTACATGGTTTAAAGATTTTGGACCAGGAATAAAATTAGGCCAAAAAATTACTCCTATTAAGCGTGTTGGTTTATACGTACCTGGAGGTACAGCTGGTTATCCTTCAACGGTTTTAATGACAGCAATACCGGCAAAAGTTGCCGGAGTAAAATCTTTAGCTATGGTTACACCACCGGATAGTAGTGGAAAAGTAGATCCATATATTTTAGCTGCAGCCTATGTTGCCAATATAGATGAAATTTATAAGGTAGGTGGAGCTCAAGCAATTGCTGCTTTAGCCTATGGTACTGAAACAATAGAACCTGTATATAAAATAGTAGGGCCTGGAAATATTTTTGTTGCTACTGCTAAAAAACAGGTTTTTGGGAAAGTGGATATTGATATGATTGCCGGACCAAGTGAAATTGGAATCTTAGCAGATGAAAAGTCCAATCCTAGAATAATTGCAGCTGATTTATTATCGCAAGCAGAGCATGATGAAATGGCAGCACCGATTTTTATTACTACATCTAAGGAACAGGCAGAAAAAGTTGAAGAAGAAGTCTATAAACAAATAGAAAAATTACCTAGAAAGGATATTAACTTAAAGTCTATTGAAAATTATGCCTTAGGTATAATAGCTAGAAATAAGGATGAAGCTATTGAGTGGATGAATGAATTTGCACCAGAGCACTTAGAAATCCTATATGATAACCCTGAAACTTATTTAGATAAAATAACTAATGCAGGAGCAATTTTCTTAGGAGAATATTCTCCGGAACCTGTAGGTGACTATTTTGCCGGACCAAACCATACTTTACCGACAAGTGGAACTGCTAAGTTTTCATCACCTTTAGGTGTATATGATTATTTTAAAAGAAGTAGTATTATACAATATAATAAAGATGCATTGGAAAAAGTAGGGGATAAGGTACAAAAATTCGCTAAAAAAGAAGGCTTATTTGCCCATGCCAATGCTATAGATATAAGATTTCAAGAGGACTAATATGAGTGAGAGATATTTAAAAAAATGTTTAAGGGATTTTAGTAATTATGAAACTAAAGCAATTAAGGAAAAATATGTTGTAAATGCAAATGAAAGTCCCTTTAATATTATAGAAGAAGAAAATATTAAAAATACAATTGTAAATATAGTGAAAGACTACGATTTTAATCGTTATCCAGACCCAATGACAAATGAATTACGTGAAGAATTAGCAAATTTTTTAAATATTAAAAAAGCTAATATTATTTGTGGAAATGGTGGAGATGAAATTATTAATCTAATTATTATGACTTTCATCGAACCGGATGATTATGTAGTAGTTCACAGTCCCAGTTTTGAAATGTATAATATTAGTACAACTATTAATAATGGGAAAATAATTAAAGTAAGGGATAAAGATAATTATATTATTAATACAGACAAAATTATTGAAAAAGCAAATAAAAATAAGGCAAAAGTAATATTTTTATGTGTTCCTAATAATCCAACAGGCTATTTAATGCCAAAAGAGGAAATAGAAAAAATTATTAATAGTACAGATTCAATTATAGTTCTTGACCAAGCATATATTGAATTTTCATCCTTGGGACAGTTAAATTATCTAGACAATAGTAGGGTTATTGTAATTAGAACATTATCAAAATTATTCGGTTTAGCCGGACTAAGAATTGGCTACGGAGTTGGTAATGAGGAAGTAATAAATTGTTTAAATAAAGTTAAACCACCTTATAATGTAAATGGATTAACCCAAAAGATAGCTACAGAAGTATTAAAGAATAGAGAATTTATTTTAGAAAGAATTAATTTCTTTAAAAATGAAAGAGATAGAATAATTCAGGAATTAAGGAAACATGAATATCTAACAGTTTATGATAGTAATACAAACTTTGTATTAGTAAAAGTCAGTCCCGATAAAATCGATAATATTTTACAGAACTTGGAAAACAATAGTATTTTAGCTAAAGTTTATAAGGAAAGACCGGAGCTTGATAATTGTATTAGAATTTCAATTTCTAATACTGAAGTAAATAATTTAATTATAAAATCTTTTAATTGTAGGAGCGAAAATGAATAGAATTGCCAATGTAGAAAGAAATACTTTAGAAACTAATATAAAAATAGAACTGGATATAGATGGAAATGGTTTATTAAAAGGTAAAACAGGTATAGGCTTTTTTGACCATATGTTAAATTTATTGGCTAAACATGGAAACTTTAATTTGCAAATTTATACAAAGGGGGATACCTATGTAGACAATCATCATTTAATTGAAGACATAGGCATTGTTTTAGGTGAATGTTTAGTAAAAGCATTAGGCAATAAAGCAGGTATTAATCGTTATGGGTCCTTTACTTGTCCAATGGACGAAACTCTAACTACTGTAGATTTAGATTTAAGTGGAAGGGGATACTTGGTTTATAATGTTAAGTTAAATAGAGACATGATTGGAGAGTTTGAAACGGAGATGTTAAAGGAATTTCTTTATGCATTAGCTATTAATGGTAGGTTTAACTTACATATAAATAACCACTATGGAGAAAATGACCACCACAAAATAGAGTCAATATTTAAGGCAATGGGAAGGGCTTTAAGAATTGCTTGTAAAATAGAAGATGGCAATATGGATATACCTTCAACAAAAGGAGTAATATAATGTTAATTTTACCAGCAATAGACTTAAAAAACAGACAATGTGTAAGACTTCATCAAGGAAAAGAAGAGGAAGTAACATATTATTTTGATAATCCTGTGGAAGTTGCCAAGGATTTAGAAAAAAAAGGTGCTAAATATTTACACATTATAGATTTAGATGGGGCCTTTAGTAATGAAAATAGAAATTATGATATTATTGAAAAAATAGTGAAGGAAATTTCAATTCCAATACAAGTTGGTGGGGGAATTAGATCTGAAGAAATTGTAAATAATTTAATTAATCTAGGTGTTAGTAGGGTTATACTTGGTACAGTAGCAGTTGAAAACCCAAAACTGGTTAAATCACTTATAGAAAAACATGGTGATAAAATTGCTGTTTCCGTTGATTGCTATGGGGAACAGGTAGCTATAAAAGGTTGGGTAGAAAAAACCGATATAAATATTTTTGATTTTTGTAAGGAATTGAAGAATATTGGTTTAAAGACAATAATCTATACAGATATAAAAAGAGATGGTACCTTAGAAGGACCAAATATTGAAATTCTAGATAAACTACAAAAAGAATTTGGCGATAATATTATAGCTGCCGGTGGTTTAAGTAATATTGAAGATTTTTATAAATTAAAAGAAATTAACTTGTATGGTGGTGTTACAGGTAAAGCCTTATATGAAGGAAAAATCACCATGGATGAAATATCGAAATTTTCTTAATAGGAGTAAAATTGTGAAAAAAATAATAGCATGTTTAGATTGTAAAGACGGAAAATTAGTAAAGGGAGTACAATTTACAGATATAAAGGAAATCGCTGATCCGGTGGAAAGAGCAGCTTATTATATTGAAGAAGGCATTGATGAAATTATATATTACGATATTTCTGCATCAAATGAAGGTAGAAAAAATCAAATAGAAATTGCACGTAAAATTGCTGAAATTTGTAAAAGTAAAAACATTCCCCTTACTGTTGGTGGAGGAATCAGTAGCCTAGAAGATATACAGGAAGCCTTAGATGCAGGTGCAACAAAGGTTTCCATTAATACTGCAGCTGTTAAAAATCCACAATTTATTAAAGAAGCATCGGAGAAATTTGGCAAGGACAAAATAGTAGTTGCAATAGATGGTAAAAAAAATGAAAAAGGCTCTTGGGATGTATATATAAAAGGCGGCAGTGAAAATACAGGAATTGATGTAGTAGAATTTGCAAAAAAACTTGAAAAATTAGGCGCTGGCGAATTATGTATGAATTCCATAGATGGAGATGGTGCCAAAAAAGGCTATGACCTAGAGCTTACAAAACAGTTAAGAGATAATTTAACTATTCCGATTATTGCTTCAGGTGGTGCAGGTAAACTGGAGCATTTTAAAGAAGCCTTTAATGCAGGTGCTAATTCGGCTTTAGGAGCGTCGGTATTTCATTTTGATGAAATAGATATACATGATTTAAAAAGATATTTATTGTTTAAAAATATTGAAGTAGATTGGAGTAGTTATGAATTATGATTATAAAAGATATTAAATGGAATGAAAATGGTTTAATTCCCGCAATAGTGCAGGATGCAAAAACTAAAGAGGTTTTAATGTTAGCCTATATGAACGAAGAGGCTTTAGAGAAAACTTTAGAAACAAAATCCTCTTGGTTTTATAGTAGATCTAGAAAAGAATTATGGAATAAGGGAGAAACTTCAGGAAACACACAAAAAGTAGTGGAAATAGCACTGGACTGTGACAAGGATACAATTTTATTAAAAGTCCTACCTAATGGACCGGCCTGTCATACCGGAGAAGTATCTTGCTTTTTTAATGAAAAGGAAATATTTGAAGAAACAGTAGACAGAGAAATACTGTTTAAAGAATATGATATGATAAAAAATAGAGCTGAAAACCCAATTGAAGGCTCCTACACAAATTACCTATTAAAAGAGGGTGTAGATAAAATTTGTAAAAAAATTGGAGAAGAATCTGCTGAAACAATTATAGGAGCAAAAAATAATTCAAAAGAGGAATTGATTTATGAAGCTTCAGACCTGTTGTATCATTTAAATGTTTTACTTTATAACCAAGGGGTAACTCTAGATGATATAATGACAGAAATAACTAATAGATATAAATAAAGAGCTTCGAAAGAAGCTCTTTTATGCCTTTGCACAAGCAATTCCAAATTCTCTACATTTTTCCAAATCCTCATCTGAGGGATTATCATAAACTGCTAATGAGTCTGTAACTAATATAGCACCTAAATCTTTAGTTCTTTTCGTCCATTCCTCCATCCATTCACCATTATTCCATTCATATGAGCCAAACAAAGCCACTTTTTTGTTAGGAAGTTTATCTTCACATGATTCGAATAACTCTTCAAAACTGTCTTCCAATTCTTCATCGCCCATTGCAGGACATCCAAAAGCTATTACTTCATAATCATCAATCATATTAGCGTTAAAATCGTCACTAAAAAATAAATCATTTTCTGTATTAAGACAGTTAGCTCCTTCAATAATGGCATTTGCCATATTTTCTGTATTGCCTGTTCCAGTCCAAAATACAACTGCTAATTTTTTCATTTTTCACTCCTTTGTATTTATTTTTAATAAATTACAAATTAAAATCCAAATAGTAGTAATATTTCCAAAAGCTTGTACATTTTTGGAAAGAAAGAAGCTTTTGTTAATTCTAATTACTAGATATTTTTTAGTTTCCGTTAATGTAGGATCTTCTTTCTGGAAAATATTTTTTATTTCAATAAAGGGTAATTTACAAATACCCTAATTTCATGAAGAAATTCACCATTTTTTAAATTTATATTGTAAATATTTTATGGTCTTAAAACATCAATTTGAGGAAAAATATTTAGATAAAAATTTTTATTCTGCCTAAATTCAGTTTTTTTCTAAATCAAGAATATAAAATAATAATTTAGAATATTATTTTTAATTAGATAATGTTAATCAGCCTGGTAATTATAACGACATAGAGTAGGAGGAAATATAATTTTAAACATATTTTTCCAGTAATCCTATTCCTCTTTTTAAAATGATAATAAAGATTAACTACTCCTAAACTATGGCTTTAATCTTTTTAAAAGTCAGTAACAGTTATTAATTTGGCAGAGATTTAATATTTTATATAAATATAATCTAATACTTATATAAAAAAAGTATTTAATTGCTGTCTGTTAACTTGATAATAGGGCATAATTATGATATTATCGTAAGGAATGATATGTAGTGGGAGGTGCTCATGAAACAATTTCTTGAAATACTATTAGGTATAGTTAGTATTGTAATTATAGTAAGTGTATTATTCCAAGATTCAAAGTCAGATGGTTTAGCTTCTTTAACTGAAAGTTCAAATACAGGAGGATATGGAAGAAAAACTTCGAAAAATTATCTTATAGATAGAATTGTAATTGTTTGTTCAATTTTATTCTTTATAATAGCGTTAGCTTTAGCAATTTTATCTTAAATGAATTTATAAGACTTTAAAACTTTATGTAAATTTAGCGATTATTTATAATCGCTTTATTTTTATTAATTTATTATTTAAGGAGGATTTTATGGAACCAAGTATTTTTGGGTACATTGCAATAGGTTCAGGAATATTAGCGTTAATTTTTGCTTTTGCAAAAATGAGCTCAATTAATAATGAACCTGAAGGAAATGAAAGAATGAAAGAATTATCTTCTTTTATTTCAGAAGGAGCAATGGCTTACTTAGGAAGACAAAACAAAGCAATTATAATGTTTTTAGTAGTTGTAGCAATTATTTTAGGAATAGCTCTTACATGGCAAACAGCAGTAGCTTTTATTTTTGGTGGTATTTTATCAATGCTAGCAGGCTTAATAGGTATGAAGGCGGCTACTAAGGCAAATGTAAGAACTACAAATGCAGCAATGGAAAGTGGTATGGCTAAGGCTTTAAATATAGCATTTTCCGGTGGAGCTGTAATGGGAATGTGTGTTGTTGGTTTAGGTATTGTAGGTATAACACTTACATATTTAATATTTGATGATGCAAATATAGTTACAGGATTTAGTTTTGGTGCTTCTGCAATAGCGTTATTTGCAAGAGTTGGTGGAGGTATTTACACCAAAGCAGCTGACGTAGGAGCGGATTTAGTAGGTAAAGTAGAAGCGGGAATACCGGAAGACGATCCAAGAAACCCGGCAGTTATAGCTGATAATGTTGGAGATAATGTTGGGGACGTTGCAGGTATGGGAGCTGACTTATTCGAATCCTATGTAGGATCTATTTTGTCAGGAATTACTTTAGGATTAGCTGCATTTGGTGACAAAGGTATTTATTACTCTTTAGGAGTAGCAGCTGTGGGAGTTTTAGCTTCAATAATAGGAGTACTTTCTGTTAGAGGAGATAAGGACCCACAAAAATCTTTAAATATGGGTACTTTTGTAAGTGCAATCTTAGCAATTGCAGGTTCAGCAGTATTATCATACTATATTTTAGATGGTTTAAGACCATTTATAGCAGTAGCAATAGGAATTGTAGTAGGACTTTTAATTTCACAATTCACTGAATATTATACTTCTGCTGATAAAAAACCTGTTCAAAAAATTGCTCAAGAATCTGAAACTGGAACAGCAACAAATATAATTTCAGGTTTAGCAGTTGGAATGATGTCAACAGCAGCACCTATAATCATTATTGCAATTGGTATTATAGGAGCCTATCTTGGTGTAGGTGGAGCAACAAATGCTACTGAAGGCTTATATGGTATTGCAATTGCAGCAATAGGAATGTTATCAACTTGTGGTATGACAATAGCAGTAGATGCTTATGGACCTATTTCAGATAATGCTGGTGGTATTGCTGAAATGGCAAACTTACCGGAAGATGTTAGAAATATTACAGATAAATTGGACTCTGTTGGAAATACAACAGCAGCTATAGGTAAGGGATTTGCTATAGGATCAGCAGCTTTAACAGCATTGGCTTTATTTGCTTCATATAATCAAGTTGTTAAATTAGATTCAATAGACGTTTCTGAGCCAACAGTAGTTGCAGGTATGTTTATTGGTGGAATGTTGCCTTTCCTATTCTCAGCCTTAACTATGGATGCAGTAGGTAAAGCAGCTAATGATATGATTATTGAAGTTAGAAGACAATTTAAAGAAATACCTGGAATAATGGAAGGAAAAGCTCAACCTGATTATAAGAAATGTGTTGACATATCTACTTCAGCAGCTTTAAAAGAAATGATTGTTCCTGGTTTATTAGCAGTAATTGTTCCAGTATTAATTGGACTTTTATTAGGACCTGAATCATTAGGTGGATTACTAGCCGGAGCATTAGTAACAGGTGTTTTAATGGCTATATTCATGTCAAATGCCGGTGGTGCATGGGATAATGCTAAAAAGTATATTGAAGAAGGACACCATGGTGGAAAGGGTTCAGAAGCTCATAAAGCAGCAGTAAATGGTGATACAGTAGGAGACCCATTTAAAGATACTTCAGGACCTTCATTAAATATCTTAATAAAACTTATGACAGTAGTTTCATTGGTATTTGCACCATTAATTTTCCAATACGGTGGATTTTTATTTAAATAATATTTAAATATACTAAGATGTTAAGATGCTAAGCGATTAGCATCTTTTTTTAGGGTAAATTTAAGTATAATCTGCTATTATAGTATATGAGGTGGGACTTATGAGAGTACTAATTGTAGAGGATGAAGTAAGATTATCTGAAGCTATTTCAGAAATTTTAAAGTCCGAAAAATATGATGTTGATGTTGTCCATAATGGCGATGAAGGATTGGATTATGGTTTATCAGATATATATGATTGTATAATATTGGATGTAATGCTACCTGGAATTGATGGTTTTACAATTCTTAAGGAATTAAGAAAGGCAAAAATCTCAACTCCAATTCTTATGTTAACGGCAAAGGATGAAATTTCTAACAAGGTTGAAGGTTTAGATTATGGGGCAGATGACTATATGACCAAACCTTTTGATATTGAAGAACTTTTAGCTAGAATCAGATCTATTACAAGACGACAAGGACAAGTATATATTAATAATATTGAATTTGAGGATTTAAAATTAGATTTATCCAATTATAATATATCAACTGCAGAAAAATCTATTAATTTAACTGCAAAAGAATTTGAAATAATGAAATTATTAATGAGCAATATTAATATTGTTGTTACAAAAGATGAGTTAATATCAAAAATTTGGGGATATGATTCCGATGCTGAAGATAATAATGTTGAAGTTTATATTTCTTTTTTAAGAAAGAAGTTGAAATTTATAAAAAGTAAGGTAAGTATTGTAACTTTAAGAAAGTTGGGTTATAAACTTGAATATGCTGGTTAAATTAAAAAGGAAATTTATAATTATAACCATGTCATTAGTTTCTTTCGTGTTATTAGCTATTTTAATAGGATTTTATGTTTTTATGTATAGATTTTTAAATGATGATATAGATAATAGACTAAAAAACACAACTATGGATAGTGTCATGGGAGTAGATTATTCCTTTGAAGAAAGAATTGAAAGAAATAATTATGTATTTGTTTATTTAAAAGAAGGAAACTATTATAGACCTATTAATACCGATGCTAACTTATTACAAGATGAAAAAATGACAATTTCAATTTTAGAAAAAATTGAAAAACAAAATTCGGATGCCGGTTCAATTAAAGTAGGGATTAACCAAATAAGATTTTTTAAAATTGACAATTATGTTTCCTATACAGTTGTAAATGAGGATATTAATACTTTAACCTTAATAGCTAAAATGCTTACAACAGCATTTATTACGGCTTTTGTTTTCATATTTTTTATTGCAAAATACTTGGCTTCCTGGGCATTGGAACCTGTTGAAAAGGCTTGGTATATGCAAAGGCAGTTCATAGCAGATGCCTCTCATGAATTAAAGACCCCTTTAACTGTTATACTTGCGAATTTAAAAATTTTAAAAAGATATAATAATTTAACAGATGAGCAAACCAAGTGGGTTAACAATACAAATGATGAAGCTGTGAGAATGAAGGATTTAGTTGAAGAGATGCTGTACTTAGCAAAAGGTGATGTTGAACAGTCCAATTTACATTATTCAGAAGTGAATTTTTCAGAACTTGTAGAAGAGGTAATTCTAACATTTGAATCAATAGCTTTTGAAAAAGGTCTTACAATTGAATACGACAACTTTGAAGAAGATATCATCTATAGTGGGGACAGACAGCAATTAAAAAGACTTTTAATAATTTTAGTAGATAATGCTTGTAAATATTCAGATACGGGAAATGAAATAGAAATACAGTTAAACAAAAATGATAAGAAGATAATTTTTAAAATTTCTTCAATTGGCAATATAATTGATGAAAAAAATGCGGATAAAATTTTTGAACGTTTTGTAAGAGAGTCTGAATCACGTATGCGTAACTCAGAAGGCGGCTACGGATTAGGACTTGCAATAGCTAAAAATATAGTAGATAATCATAAGGGTAAAATAAGTTGGGAGCCCTATAAGGACATAGGAAATACATTTATTGTAGAATTAAATGTTTAAACTCTTTTTTTTACTTATATTTTGTGTTATATTTATGTATATACAATTTATTAGAATTATTAGGAGGAATTATATATATGGAAGATACTGGACCCGAGGTCTCGATACAAATACTTATTTTAGTTTTATTAACTACACTAAATGCTTTTTTTGCTGCGTCAGAAATGGCAATGGTGTCAGTAGATAGAAAAAAAATATCAAATTTAGCAGAGGAAGGAAATAGAAAGGCGGCTACTTTATTAAACCTTTTAAAAGAACCGTCCAGGTTTTTATCTACAATACAGGTAGGTATAACTTTAGCAGGTTTCTTCTCAGCAGGATTTGGAGCTACGGGACTATCAGGAGATTTAGGAAAGTTTTTATCTGATATTGGAGTACCTTATGGTGGGAAAATATCATTTGCTTTAGTAACTATAATATTAGCCTTTTTCAACCTAGTTTTTGGTGAATTAGTGCCAAAGCGAATAGCGTTACAAAATTCATTGAAATTTTCTCTATTTGCAATACCTGTAGTAAGTTTAGTAGCTAAGTTAATGAAACCTTTTGTTTGGTTATTATCACTAACAACGAACGGTGTTTTAAGATTATTAGGACAAAAAGCTGAGGGGGTTGAAGAAAAGGTAACCCTTGAGGAAATAAAATCTTTAGTAGAAGTAGGTCAAGAGCAAGGGGTTATTAACCCTGTAGAACGTGAAATGATCGATAGTGTCATAGGATTTGATGATAAGCTAGCAGAAGATATTATGACAGCACGTACTGAAGTTTTTATGATAAATGTTGATAGTGAAATAGATGAATATGCTAGCAAAATGATGGAATTAAAATATAGTAGAATTCCAGTATATGAAGATGATATCGATAATATTATTGGTATCTTATATATTAAAGATTTTTTAAAAGAAGCTTTTGAAAATGGCTTTGAAAATATAGATATTAGAAAAATAATTAGACCACCGTATTTTGTTCCTGAAAGAAAAAATATAAATGATTTATTTTTAGAACTACAGGAAGGCAAAATGCATATGGCTATTTTAATTGATGAGTATGGCGGATTCTCTGGTATAGTAACAATGGAAGACCTTATTGAAGAAATAGTTGGTGATATTGATGATGAATATGACCATGATGAACCGGACTTTAAAATAATAAATCCATTAACATTTCATGCTAAAGGTTCTATTTCCATTAAGGAATTAAATTCAAAAATAGGATCTAAATTTGATGAAGATACAGAAGACTATGATACCCTAGGTGGATTGTTAATATTCAATATGGGATTTATTCCTAATGATGGAGAAACATATAATCTTACAATAGATGAAATTTGTTTCAAAATTGAAGAAGTAAAGGATAAAAGAATTCAATATGTTAATATTGTTATTCCAGAAGACTATGGTGAAGAAAAAAAGAAGACGAAGAAGATAAGAAAGAGAGCTCTTAGTATTACTAGGAGCTTTTTTACAGACAATAATTAGGAGTAGTAATGATATATATAAAAAGTAAAAATGATATTGAAAGAATGAAAAAAGCTGGAAATATTGTAGCTACTATGCATGAAGCATTAAGAGATTATATTAAACCTGGAATTTCTACACTTGAAGTAAATGAATTTTGTGAAAACCATATAAGAAAATCAGGTGGAAAGCCTGTTCAAATTGGTTACCATGGTTTTCCCTACGCTACTTGTACTTCTGTAAATGATGAAATCTGTCATGGATTTCCAACAGAGTATATATTAAAAGCAGGGGATTTAATTACAGTTGATACAGTTGTAGAATATGATGGATTCATGGGGGATTCAGCGTGGAGTTACCATGTTGGAGAAGCCAGTGAAAAAGTAATGGATTTAATGAAAACGACAAAAGAATGTCTTTACATTGGTATAGAAAAAGCAATTATCGGCAATAGATTGGGAGATATTGGTCATGCAATACAAGAGCATGCTGAAGGCAAGGGATATTCTGTTGTAAGGGAGTTTACCGGACATGGAATAGGTAAGGATATGCACGAAGATCCAATGGTTCCGCATTTTGGAAAGCCTGGTAGGGGTATTAGGCTGGAAGAAGGAATGGTTATAACTATTGAACCAATGATAAATACTGGAAAATGGAAGAGTGTAATCGATGATAATAATTGGACAGCTAGAACTATAGATGGAGGATTATCTTGTCAATATGAACATACACTAGCTATAACTGCGGAAGGACCAATTATACTTACAAAACAAAAGGGAGAAGAGGATTATTTATAATCCTCTTTTATATATACTTTTTTTTGTAATTCCCTAGTAGATAGTTGATTTTTTATATTATAAAGATCTGTTGATGTAATTTCTAAATCAAACTGAGACTTGCTTAAACTATCATTTAAAATAAAGTCTTTGTTCTTAGTGACTATATTTAAATTTGATGATTTCTTAATAGATTTCAAAATAGATTTTCCATTATTATTTAAGCCCAGTACTTTTATAAATTTAACAGGGGTATTTATACTATTATCTATAAATTTCTTTTCAATATTTAGAAGATAGTTAAGAATAAATCTTTGGATTCTACCTTTTTTATATCTTTTACTAATGGAATAATCAATAAATTCATTCATGTTTTTCGATTTAATAATATTTTTGAAAAAGAGATTATCTAAACCTTCTTCATATCCGGTAATATTATAAAAATCTTTTTTTGTAATTAAAATATTATATTTTAATAATTCAAAATAATCTTCTAAGCTTGTAAATCTATGATAATTTTTTAAGTCAGACTTTGCTAAATATGGGATAAAGTTTAAAACTTCATCTATATTTCCCTTAAGAATATTATTTCTAATGGAAGTAGCTGAGTTAAAATTCGAATCTGTTAAATTTTCTTCTAAATAGTTATTTCCCTGTCGAAGAACCGGTAACAACTCAATATTTAGATTTAATTTCAAAATTGATTTAATATATTCTAAAGCTAGAATATTGTTAGATAAAAAAATATTTTCATCTACCTTATAATCAAGCAGGGAAATAGTTGCATCCTTATAAGAGGCAGCATAGCTTTTACCCGTTAACATAAATCTTTCTATTAGTAGTGACAATTCTTTAGCCTTATTAACTTGAGTTTTAGCTATTTCATATAATTCACTAATATTTTCACTTTCTACACCAAAGGAAATATAGTCTATACAATTTATCGCCTTTATTATTTTTACTCCACCTAGTGCGAAATTTTCAGCTGATTGAAGGGAATAAATAGTAGGAAGTTGCACTACTAAATCAATACCGTTTTCAATTGCGTATTTTGTTCTTAAAAATTTTTCAAAAATCGCAGGTTCTCCTCTTTGAACAAAATTACCAGACATTATTGCTAGAATTCTAGATTGAGGAAATTTTTCTTTTATTTTAGCGATTTGATATAAATGTCCTGTATGAAGAGGATTATACTCAGATATTATAGCTATTGTTTTCATTATATTTGTACCTTAATTTCCTTATTAATCCTAATATTATCCCTTGTAACAATTGAATCATAAGCCAGAATCCTTACATTACTCTTAGAAGCATTTTCAAGATTATTACTGAAGTTTGGATCCATAGGGCTATTTGGTTTAAATAATTTAGCATTGCTAAATTGAATTAAAAAAACAATAATTGCACCATATCCATTTTTCCTTGCATCTATTAATTCCAAAATATGTTTACTGCCTCTTTCTGTAGGAGCATCAGGAAACATAGCAACACCCTTATTTTCCAATGTAACACCTTTAACCTCTAAATAAAAATCTTTTTTTAAACTTTCACTATGAAATTTAATATCAAATCTACTATTTTTATATTGTTTTTCTCTAACAACATTAGTAGGATTTAATTCAGATAGAATTTTTTTATCTACTATACTATCATATACGACTTTATTTGGGATTTGGGAATCTATATTTATAAGTAAATCATTTTTATAAATGGATATTAGAGAATATTTAGTTTTCCTATTTGAATTATTGGATTTTTCTAAGTAGCATTTTTTGCCTTCAATAAAAAGTTCCCTACATCTGCCAGTATTTTTTACATGAACTTTTTCTATTTTATTATCAATTAATACTTCGGCTATGAATCTGTTTACTCTTTTTATAAAAATACCTTCTATAATTTCGTTATACATTATTACTCCTTATTGATTTTATTCAAATTATATTATATACTAAAACACTCATAAGAAAGGAATTTATTATGGATATTAGATTTACAAATGATAATATTTTTGATGTTAATGCAGAAAGTATTGTGTATTTTACAGACAATACTTTAATTGGTGAAAAAAGCAACGAATTAATTGAAAATGCCGGAGAAAGAATTCTTGAAACCATTCAAAAATTAAATGGTTGTCCAACTGGTGAGGTAAAAATCATTCCAGGATATAATTTGAAACAAAATTATGTTTTCCTATCTGTTTTACCAGAAAAAATTGAAAATAAAGTTGAAATAGAATTGTTTAAAAGTTTATTCAATAAATTATTTATATTGGCAGAAGAGTATAAAATATCATCTTTTGCTATTGATGTATTGTATATGCAAACTATTTATGGCGATAATTATATACGACTTTTAAATAATATTGTTCGTTCAACTGACATGAAATATAATGATTATACTATATACATGAGCAAGGAAATCAATTGACTTTTATGTAGTATTTTGGTAAGATTTGAATAGTGATTTGAGGAAATTTTGCTAAATCAATAAGAGAGGGTGTTATATAATTTTTCCAGAAGCACACGCAATAATTGCGAAAAATCTTTGTAAGGAAATAAATGATAATTACCAAATATCATTAAATGAAAAGAGAATGATGTGGGGGGCAATATCGCCAGATATTTTACCTAAGTATAAAATTTATCGTCATTACAAAGAGGACAGTGAAGCATTTTTAGTTAACGAAATAGTTAATTTAATATATATATGTAGATTTTTTAATTTAAAGAGTTTAGATAATTTTAAAAAGAAGATTATTAGTATAAAAATTGGGGTTATAAGTCACTTTTTGTCTGATTATGTATGTTTACCACATAAGGAAAATTGGACATTTAATGAGGCTTTTAAAAAGCATGTAAATTATGAAAAAGAATTAAATGAAGTTGTTAAAAATCATGTTTTTACAAAGAATGTTATCTCTACAGAGAGTATATCTTTATATGAATGTGAAACAATTCATTTAAAAAAATTAGTAAAGGAATATATAAATAAGGTAATAGATGAATATTCATTAGAACAATCATACGAAAGAGATTTAGATTTTGCTTTAAATTTAAGTACTAATATTTCTTATTTCATATTTGATGTTGTAAATGAATTAAGTCTTGAAACTTCCATGAAGTATTCTTTTGTATTTTAATTTTAAATTTGGGGAGGAAATATGCATCTTGAAAAAAAAAGAGATAATTTTTTAAAAGAAGAACTTAAAGCTAATTTCTTATATCAAGATGATATAGACTCTTTATATTTATTATTATCTATTATTGAAAATGATTACAAGTGTAATACATTAAAGCCTAAGTACAGCTGCACAAAAAAAATATTAAGAACTATAAGTAATTTTTTTAAAGAAAGAGAGGATGTTGAAGAAATAACATCTGCTTCGATGAAAATTCTAAATGAAGATCTTTCAAGAATGGAATTTGCTGTATATTTAGAAGCTTACAGAATAGGATATGATGATTTAAATGCAGTAAATGCCTTTGAAAATTTCGTTTTATCTAAGATACCAGCTGAAAGTTTGAAAAATAGACGAAAATTATTTCACAATTATAAGAACAAAGAGATTAAGGATTTAAAAAAACATATTGCTTACAATATAAAGGATTATATTGTTTTTGAAAAGTATTTGAAAGAATTAATAACAAAATATTGTGATAGTGTTATAAAGGATAATGTGTTTTCTTTAAATAAATATTTAGATAAACAACTTTTATTTAAATTTGATGGTATTAATACTTATATTGTTGAAGAAAGATTTTTAACAAGAAAAGAGCTAGAATTACTTTACGAAAAAATAGTAAGATCTTATTTACGTTCAATTAAATATTTATGCAAAGAAGCTTTATGGTATGGAATTAATGATAAAGTTTTAAGCAGATATAATTAGTCATTATTAGAGTTGTTAAACAACTCTTTTTTTTACCTTAATATGCGAATGCGACAATATTTAAATCAATTATGACTAAGATGATAAAAATGAAATCCTTGTAATATATTCTATATTGTAAGTATTTTGTAATATATGCAAATTTTATATAGATTATAATTAAAGATATGGGTTAGGAGGTTGTTGTGAATAAGATTATAGAAGTTAGAAATCTTTATAAGGTATATAAAATGGGGGAAGAATTAATATATGCTTTACGTAATGTAAATTTAGATATATATAAGAATGAAACCATTTCTCTATTAGGTACTTCCGGTTCTGGAAAATCTACTTTACTAAATTTGTTAGCGGGTTTAGAAAAACCAACTAAAGGAAAGGTTATAATAGGAGGTATTGAAGTTTCTAAATTAAATGAAAAACAAATTACAAAATTTCGACAAAAGAACATAGGATTTATATTTCAATCCTATAATTTAATTTCTTCTATGACAGCTTTAGAGAATGTGGAATTTAGTTTAATGCTTAAGGGCGTTGATAAAGAAAGTAGGTTGAAAAGATCTATTAAAATATTAAATGATGTTGGCCTAGGTAAAAGATTAAACCATAAACCAAGTGAAATGAGTGGAGGTCAACAACAAAGAGTTTCAATAGCTAGAGCTTTAATTGATAACCCTAAAATCGTTTTTGCTGATGAGCCAACGGGGAATTTAGATAGTAAAACCTCTATGGAGATTTTGAATCTAATTACCAATTTAACAAAGGAACATAAACAAACTATGATTTTAGTTACTCATGATGGGGAAATAGCCAAGTATGGGCATCGAACTATTTACTTAAAAGATGGTTCAATTGAAAATATAAAATAGGAGAGGAAATATATGAAAAAGCTTATAAGTGTTTTATTATCTTTAGTTATTATGCTTAATGTGGTATTTTCTTCTAATATAGTTAAAGCAGAAGAAAATTCAAACCTAGTAAAATTAGGAGTGGAAGAAATATCTCTTTCTAAACAAACAGCCGTTAAACAAGGAGATATTATAAATATAAAGATAAGGTTTGTAAACGAATCTGAAAATGAAGGTAATAATATTAAATTTGAACTGGATTCTGAAAGTGCTAAATCCTTTAAATTAGTAAGTGATAATACTGCAAATAGGATTAAAAGTATTAAAGGTAAAGAGAGTAAAGATTTAGATATTAGTCTGGAAGTTTTAAAGGATGCAAAAGAAGGTAGCCATAAAGTAGGACTTATTGCATTTTTAAATGAAAAAGATAGTGCTATAACCCAATCTTACTTTTTTAATATAAAGGTGGAGAATTCTACAATAGATAAAGAAGCAAACAATAATACACCTACTAGTCCAACTGTTGCTAACATAGAGGAAGTAAGTTACCCGGGAGGCTTAGACATTGTACCAGAAGCTTCTAATTTATCATCTTCAACTGGTGGAGATTTTAATGGAGGCGGTGGAGGAGGTACAGAAACTACAGTAATAAAAGGTGGTAAGCCAAAATTAATAGTAGATAATTATACAATTTCTCCTAATCCTGTAAAAGCAGGAGAGGATTTTGATTTAAATCTTTCATTTTATAATACCAACAAGAAGAAAGCAGTAAGAAATATTAAAATTGTAATAAATTCTTCAGGAGGAACTACAGTTGGTACAGGAGAAGAAGGAGGAGAAAATCCAGGTGGTGCAACACCGAGTTTAACGGGCTCTGTATTTATGCCGGTAAATAGTTCAAACACTTTCTACATTGAATCAATAGGGGCTGGAAAAAGAGCAAGTAAGAATTTGAAATTAACAACACCTCACAGCGTTACTCCAAATACATATGAATTAAATGTTCGTTTAGAATATGATAACTCTGAAAATAATGAATTAATATCAGAAGAAGCCTTGGGAATTAATGTCTACCAGGAGGCAAAAATTCAACTAGGTACTATAAATTTTATGGATCCTGAAGTTGGAATGCCTTCAGATTTTTCTGTTGAGTTTTATAATACTGGAAAATCCCCTATTCATAATCTAATGATTAAAATGTCTGGAAATTTTGATGTTGAAGGAGATACTTATTATGTAGGCAACTTTGAGCCAGGTAGTACAGAAAGTTTTTCTGCGCCGATAATTGCAACTGAAGCAGGGGAGGTTAAAGGAAAATTAATAATTTCTTATGAGGATTCGACTGGAAAGCCACATGAATTTGAGCAAGAGTTTTCTGCAAATGCCATTGAATTAAACATGGAAGAAGATCCAAGTTTAATAGGACAAGAGGAGAAGAAACCATCAATTTTCAAAAATCCTATTTTTTGGATAATTATTGTTTTAATTATTGTAGTAATAGTAGTTATAGTATTTAGACTCAACAAAAAAAATAAAGAGTTAGATGATGAACTAATAATAGATGATGACGATTTAGATAATTTAAATATTGAAGAAAAAAACGAAAACGATAATATTGAAAATACTCAATTAATTAATAAAGGAAATAAGGAAAATGAAGATAACTGATCTTTTATTAACTTCATTAAAAAATTTATGGAGAAGAAAAGTTAGAACTATTCTTACAATAATAGGTGTTCTAATAGGTTCAACCTCAATTATTATAATGCTTAGTATGGGCTTTGCCTTAACAAAAAACAATGAAGCCATGTTTGAAGAAATTGGAGGACTTTCTGTTATAACCGTCCATCCTTCAGACAGTATGTATGCTCAATTTCAAGAAGAAAAACCTATAAATACTAAAAATGTAAAATTAAATAGTCTTACATTAAATAAAATTCAAGAAATTGACGGAGTAAAATTAGTAGTACCATTTATGGAGTTTAGGGGAGAAGCTCCACAATTAACTAAAGGTAAATTTGTAGGTGGAGGAATGGTCTATGGAGTGGACTTTAAACATATAGAAGAAATAGGTTATAAAGTTACCCAAGGACATTTACCAACCGGCAAATATGATGCTTTAGCCGGAAGTGAAATTGGTAAAAATTTCTACAACCCTTCTAGCAATAATTATGAAACAATAGAAGTCGATTTACTTAAGGATAAAGTTGACTTTGGATTATTGGAGTATGATGAAAAGGGGAACTTTAAAGTTAAATCAAAAAGCAAAATCAATTTTACCGGCTTAACTGGTACGGAAGGAAGTATGTATAGTTACCAGCTTTTAATTGGTATGGATTATTTTAAAGAACTGGCTACTGAAGTTAATAGAAATGCAATAAATAAGGAAATGAAAACCGATTTAAACAATTATTCCTTAGCTATGGTTCAAATAGAGGATGGAGCAAATTTATTAGAGGTTCAAAACTCTATTAAGGCAGAAGGTTTTATAGCTGAATCAAATGCCGACTTTTATAATGAAATCAAGGAAAGTACAGACAGCACCAGAATGATGTTTCTAATAGTTGGAGCAGTTGCCTTTATAGTAGCTGCAATAGGAATTGCCAATACTATGATAATGTCCGTCTATGAAAGAACTAAAGAAATAGGTGTAATGAAGGTAATAGGAGCATCAATTAAAGATATTAGAAATATGTTTTTAATGGAAGCTACCTTTATTGGACTAATTGGGGGCATAATTTCCATATTTTTCAGCTTTTTTATTTCCTTTTTACTAAATTCCTTTGGTTCTGTACAAAATCAGGAAATTTTTTACATGGATGAAACAAAGAAAGCGTTAGTTTCCTATATACCATTCTGGTTGCCTTTTATAGGAGTATTATTTTCAACCTTGGTAGGATTATTCTCTGGATACATTCCGGCTAGAAGGGCAACTAAAATCTCAGCAATTGAGGCAATAAGAAATCAATAGACAATAAAGAGAAGGTGATAGCCTTCTTTTTTTATACAAATATTATAAAAAACTTGATTTATTAAATTATTACATATATATTTTTCTTATAAAGTATTATATATGACGGTGGTGGATAAAATGAAAAAGGTATATAGGGGAAATATAGTTTTTATTAAAAAAATGGGAGAATTAACAAGTATTAAAAACGGTTACCTTGTAGTTGAAAATGGAGTAATAGTTTCTGTTGATAAAGTACTTTCTAGAGAATATGAAAATCTTGAGATAGTTGATTTTGGAAATAAATTAATAATACCCGGCTTTGTAGACATACATTTACATGCTCCCCAAATAAATAATTTAGGTTTAGGTGCGGACTTAGAATTACTTGATTGGCTGGAAAAATATACTTTTCCAGAAGAAGCAAAATATAGGGATTTAAATTATACTGAAAAATCCTATAGCACTTTAATTAATAAATTATGGGAAAATGGTACAACAAGTTCAATTATATTTGGTAGTATTTTTAAAGATTCCAACATATTATTATCAAAAATGATTAGTAGATCAGGGTTAAAAGCCTATGTTGGGAAAGTAAATATGGATAAAAACTCTCCGGATTATTATATAGAAGAAACAGAACAAAGTTTAATTGACACTGAGGATTATATTAATGAAATTTCTAAGTTAAAAAATATAAGGCCTATTATAACACCAAGATTTGTTCCAAGTTGTTCTAAGAAATTAATGTATGGCTTAGGAGAACTTGCAAAAAAATATGACTTAAAAATTCAATCCCATTTATCAGAAAATATTGGAGAAGTAGAATGGGTGAAGGAGCTACATCCGGATTGTGAAAATTATATTGATGTTTATGAAAAATATAATTTATTAAGAAAAGACAAAGTAGTAATGGCTCATTGTGTTTGGTCTAATAAAGAAGAAATAAAAAAATTAAAAGAATATAATATTACCGTTGCTCACGCACCTGTTTCAAATGGAAATCTTGCTAGTGGAATAGCTCCTATTAATGAATTTAAAGAGAACAGGGTTAATATTGGACTTTGTTCCGATTTAAGTGGTGGACATGAATTGTTCTTAGGTAAAGTAATTAAAGAAGCTGAAACCTTTGGAAAATTAAAATGGATAAATGATAAAAATAAATATAATTATTTAACGACTTTAGATTATTTTTATTTTGCTACTAAGGGCAGTGGAAAGTTTTTTGGTAATGTTGGAAGTTTAGAAGAAAATTATGATGCAGATTTTTTAGTCATTGACGATAGTGATTTAAGTGATTTAAATGATAGAAGTTTAGATGAACGATTAAAAAGATTTATATACTTAGGAAATGGTAAGAATATAATTGCAAGATATGTGAATGGGATAAAAATTGAAAAACCTTTTTAATCTATAATGAAAATTTACTTATAAATTAATATATGATAAAATTATCAGATGAGGTGTTAGTTTGATAATTTTAGGTATAGATCCAGGGATAGCTATAATAGGTTATGGAATAATAGAAGTTGTTGGAAGTTCAATTAAATTGTTAGAATATGGATGCATTACTACTTCTTCAAAAAGTCCTGTACCCAAAAGGCTATCTTTTATTATGAAAGAAATGTCTTCGATTATAGAAGAATTTAAGCCTGATGAAATGGCTATAGAAGAATTGTTTTTTAATAAAAATGCCAAGACGGTTATTAATGTCGCACAGGCAAGAGGAGTGGAGATTCTAGCAGGTATAGAAGCGGGTTTACCAATATACGAATATACTCCTTTACAGATTAAACAAGCCATTGTTGGCTATGGAAGAGCTGAAAAAATTCAGGTGCAAGAAACAATTAAAACCATTTTAAGACTTAGTGAAATACCAAAACCGGACGATGCTGCTGATGCAATAGCAGTGGCAATTTGCCATTCATTTAGTCGTAAGTTTAAAGAATTATATGAAATGAGGTAATTTTATTGTATGCATATATTATAGGTGATGTAAAGGCAATTTATGATGGAGAAATTATTTTGGAAAATAACGGAATTGGTTATAGAATTTTTTCTTCTTTAAGTACAATTAGTGAAATAAACACCTATGAAACCTATAAAATATATACTGAATATATTCAAAGGGATGATGGAGTATATCTGTATGGTTTTAGTAGTGAAGAAGAATTAGAGTTTTTTAAAAAGCTTACAAAAGTTTCATCTATAGGACCAAAAGCTGCAATAAGTTTATTGTCAACCCTATCTGTAAATGATTTGAAATATTCTATATACAATAACGATTTAGACAATCTTACTAAGGCACCTGGTATTGGTAAAAAATCTGCAGGTAGAATTATTCTTGAGTTAAAGGATAAAATAGATTTAGATTTTACTACACCAGACGAGAAAACAATAGAAAATCCTTCTATGGATAAGGATTTTGCAGTAGAGGCTTTAGTTAATTTAGGCTATGTTAAAAATGAAGTTGAAAAAGTAATAAATAAAATGGATTATAATAATTTACAGTTGGAAGAAATAATTAAATTAGCTATGAAAACCTTAGAAAATAAGAGGTGATTAAATGAATGATGCTAATGAGAGAATTGTTGGTGGAAGTTACACTAAATTAGATGAAGGTATTGAATTTTCTTTAAGACCTAAATGGATGAAAGAATACATAGGTCAAAACAAAGCCAAAAACAAATTAGATATTTTTATAAAAGCAGCAAAAGAACGTGAAGAGGCTCTTGATCATGTTCTTCTTTATGGACCTCCAGGACTTGGGAAAACCACATTGGCAAATATAATTGCCAATGAAATGGGTGTTAATTTAAGGATAACAAGTGGTCCTGCAATAGAAAAGCCTAGTGATTTAGCCAGTATTTTGACTAATTTAGGAAAAGATGATGTTCTTTTTATTGATGAAATACACAGAATTAATAGAACTGTTGAGGAAATACTCTATCCTGCTATGGAGGATTATGCCTTGGATATTATAGTAGGAAAAGGACCATCAGCCAGATCTTTAAGAATTGATTTGGAGAAATTCACCTTAATTGGTGCAACAACAAGATCGGGACAGTTAACTTCACCATTAAGGGACAGATTTGGTGTAATGTTGAATTTGGAATTATATAAAGTAGAGGATTTAGCTAATATTGTAAAAAGATCAGCTTCTTTTTTAAATGTGGAAATAGATGATGAAGGAGCTTTAGAAATTGCAAGAAGAAGTAGGGGCACTCCTAGAATTGCCAATAGACTTCTAAAAAGAGTAAGGGATTTTGCTCAAGTAAAATCCGATGGGAAAATTATTAAGAATACTGCCAGAGATGGTTTAGATCTATTGGAAATAGATCCTTTGGGTTTAGACAGTGTAGACAGGAAGATTATAAAAACTTTAATTTATAATTTTAATGGTGGACCTGTTGGAGTTGATACAATAGCAGCATCAACAGGAGAAGAAAGAATTACAATAGAGGATGTTTACGAACCCTATTTACTACAATTAGGTTTTATAAATAGAACTTCAAGAGGAAGAATTGTAACATCAAAAGCATATGAGCATTTTGGTGTAAAAAAATAATTTAAAGGTGTAATTTTGAGGACAGATGATTTTAATTTTGATTTAAATGAAGAATTAATTGCTCAATTTCCCATAGAGAATAGAGACCAATCGAGATTGTTGGTCATGGGAAAAGAAAGTGGAAAAATTGAGCATAAATACTTTTATAATATAATAGATTATCTTAATAAGGGAGATGTACTTGTCTTAAATGATACAAGGGTTCTTCCTGCAAGATTATTTGGAAATAGACCAGGAAAAGATGAAAAAATAGAAGTATTATTACTAAAAAAAACTCTAGATAATTCTTGGGAATGTCTAGTTAAACCTGGGAAAAAAATGAAAATAGATACAATAGTTGAATTTGGAAAAGGTCTTCTTAAAGGAAGAGTAATGGATATTAAAGAAGATGGTTCACGAATTGTAAAATTTATATATGATGGAATATTTGAAGAAATTTTAGATAAACTTGGCACAATGCCACTTCCACCCTATATTAAGGAAAAGTTAAAAGATAAGGAAAGATACCAAACGGTTTATTCAAAACATAATGGATCTGCAGCAGCTCCAACAGCTGGACTACATTTTACAAAAGATCTACTTTTGAAAATAAAAGAAAAAGGCATAAAAGTAGCCTATATTACATTACATGTTGGATTAGGTACATTTAGACCTGTAAAGGTTGATGATGTAGAAGAACATATAATGCATTCTGAATATTATAATATTCCGGACGAAAGTTCAAAAATAATAAATAAAGCTATAGAAGAAAAGTCTAAAATTGTTGCTGTAGGAACTACTTCCATAAGAACTTTGGAAACGGTAGCAAAAGAACATGGGAAAATTACAGCTACAAGTGGCTGGACCGATATTTTTATATACCCGGGTTTTAAATTTAAAGTAGTGGATAGTTTAATTACAAATTTCCATTTACCTAAATCTACTTTAATGATGTTGGTATCTGCTTTTTCAACAAAAGAAAATATTATGAATGCATATAAGCTTGCAATAAAAGAAAAATATAGATTTTTTAGTTTTGGTGATGCAATGTTAATAAACAAAGAGGAAAATATATGATTAATTATACATTAGTAAAGGAATCCAGTAATTCAAATGCAAGATTAGGTTATATAGACACTCCTCATGGTAGAATTGAAACTCCAATATTTATGCCTGTTGGAACAAGAGGAACTGTAAAAACCATGACCTCTCATGAATTGTATGATATTAATGCTCAAATTATACTAGGCAATACCTATCATTTGTATTTAAGACCTGGTCAAGAGATTTTAAGAGAGGCTGGCGGCTTGCATAAATTTATGAATTGGGACCGTCCAATTCTTACTGATAGTGGTGGTTTTCAAGTATTTAGTCTTAATTCAATTAGAAAAATAACAGAAGAAGGTGTTGAATTTCGTTCTCACATTGATGGTTCAAAGCATTTTATTTCTCCTGAAAAATCCATGGAGATACAAAATGATATAGGCTCCGATATTATGATGGCCTTTGATGAATGTGCACCCTATCCTGCTAGTAAGGAATATATTGAAAATTCTATGCATAGAACTTTAAGATGGTTGCAAAGATGTAAGGACTACCATAAAAATACTGACAAACAATCTCTATTTGGAATTGTTCAAGGTGGAATGGTGGAATGTTTAAGGATTTAAGAGAATATAGTGCAAAAGCTACAGCAGAAATAGACTTACCGGGCTATGCAATAGGCGGACTGTCTGTTGGGGAACCAAGGGAATTGATGATTGAATATTTAAACCATACTATTCAATTTCTTCCAAAGGACAAGCCAAGGTATTTAATGGGGGTGGGAACACCTGATTATTTGTTTGAAGCAGTCGAGGCAGGAATTGATATGGCAGACTGTGTTCTTCCAACAAGAATTGCAAGAAATGGAACTGCTTTAACAACATATGGGAAATTAGTAGTGAGAAATGCAAAATATTCAAAGGATTTTAGGCCTTTAGATGAAGAATGTAATTGTTATACCTGTAAAAATTACAGTAGAGCCTATATTAGACATTTAGTAAATGTTGATGAAATTTTAGGGGCAAGACTATTGACAATTCATAATTTATCATTTTTAATTAATATGATGGATAAAATTCGTCAGTCTATAAAAGAAGATAGATTCTTAGAGTATAAACACGAATTTTACGATAAATATGGTTATAATTACCATAAAATTTAATGGAGGTAGAAATGCAAGGAACGGGTTCAATTATCTTTTTAGTTGTTATGATAGGTGCCATGTACTTTTTAATGATAAGACCGCAACAAAAAAGAGATAAAGAAGTTAGAGAAATGAGAAGTAAATTAAAAGTTGGAGATAAAATTATCACCATTGGTGGAATTAAAGGGAAAGTTCTAAAAATAGGTGATGATTATGTTGTAATTGAAAGCTCTAATGCAAAAACAAGAATGGAATTTGTTAAATCTGCAATTGGAACTGTTATTCAAGACGAACCAGTTTCAGAACCAGATGAAGATGAAATTGATGAGGACGAAGAAGAAGACGATGAAGATGAGGAATAAAATTCATTAATTTAAATGAATTTTATTCTCATATATTTAAAATTATATATTATTTGGATATATAAACTAGTAAAATATTTGATTTTATCAAATATTTTATTTTTTTATAGATTATTATTTAAAAAGATTGTTTCATTTAATATTTTAAAGGTGAAAAATGAGTAAATGGTTTATTAAAGGAAGTAAAGTAGATTATAGAATAATTAGTAAAAAATATGATATAAATCCAATAATTACAAAATTACTTGTTAATAGGAATATCGATGAAAAAGATATGCATAAATTTTTAAATCCGACTTATGAAAATTCTGTTCATAATCCTTTTTTAATGAAGGACATGGACAAGGCAGTTGATATGTTAATAGATTCCATTAATAATTATGAGCATATTAGAATTGTTGGTGATTATGACCAAGATGGAAATTCAGCTACTATGACTTTAATTGATGGAATTATGATTTACAACGAAAATATTTCCTACGCTATTCCCCACAGAGTAGAGGATGGTTATGGAATATCTAAGAGAATTGTAGATAGTGCTGTAGAGGAAAAAGTTGATTTAATAATAACTTGTGATAATGGTATAACATCTTTTGATGTTGTAGAATATGCAAAATCAAAAGGTTTAAAAGTAATAGTAACGGATCATCACCAGGTAAAGAATGAAAATGGAGTAGATGTTCTACCTATGGCAGATGCAGTTTTAAACCCAAATAGACAGGATTGTTCCTACCCATTTAAAAAACTATGTGGGGCAGGAGTGGCTTTTAAACTTGTTCAAGCACTTTATGATAAATTAGATGGTGATAGGGAATATATGCTTGATTTATTAGAATATGTAGCTATGGGAACTGTTTGTGATGTAGTTGATTTAGTCGATGAAAATAGATACTTTGTAATTGAAGGATTAAAGAGAATTAATAATACAGAAAATTATGGTTTAAAATGCTTAATAAAGGAAACTGGATTAAAAACAGAAGTTAACACCTATGCTTTAGGTTTTATTATTGGTCCATGTATTAATGCGGCTGGAAGACTTGATAGTGCAACACTGGGAATAGAGTTATTTTTAGAAGAAAATATGCTTAAAATTGAAGAAATTGCAAAAAAACTCGTAAGTTTAAATAATGAAAGAAAAAAACTAACAGAAGAAGGTCTTGAAAAAGTTGAAAAGATTATTGTAGACGAAAATTTAAATAAAAACAATATCTTAATTGTAAAAGAAAAAAGTATACATGAAAGTATAGCTGGAATTATTGCAGGTAGAATAAAAGAAAAATATTATAAACCTACAATTGTTTTTACTTCTTCTAGTGAAGATGGAATATTAAAAGGGTCTGGAAGAAGTATAGATGAATATAATATGTTTGAAGAAATTAACAAATACAATAGTATGCTAAATTCTTTTGGTGGACATCCTATGGCAGCAGGTTTATCTATTAAAGAAGAACTTTTTGAGGAATTTTCAAGTTTATTAAATGAAAATAATCCATTAGAGGAAGATGACCTGACTCCAAAAATCTATTTAGACTCACAATTATACGCAAATGAATTAACTTTCGACATTATAGATGAAATTAATACCTTGGAGCCTTTTGGTAAGGGTAATAGTAAGCCTGTTTTTGGCGATAAAGATATAAAAATAAATAAATTGGATATTATTGGGAAAAATAAGAATGTTATTAAATTTCAATTTGACATAAGAAATAGACTTATGGAGGGAATTTATTTTGGAGATGTTAGTGAATTATTAAATTATCTTGAAAATAAATTTAATACTAATAATTATACAAATAAATTTGTTGATATTGTATACTACCCTAATATAAATGAATTTAATGGAAACAAGAATATACAATTGGTTATAAAGGAAGTAAGATAATATATAATTGAGCATAAATTAAATATATGTTAATATTATACTATTATTTATACTTTAAAAGGAGGTGTATAAATATGCTTGAAGAATTATTAGCTAAAATAGAATTGTATAATCCGGAAACGAATAGGGAATTAATAACAAAGGCATATAATTTAGCCGAAGAAAAACATGAAGGCCAATTTAGAAGTTCTGGAGAGCCGTATTTTATTCATCCAGTTGCTGTAGCGAATATACTAGCTGATTTAAACATGGATGATGCAACTATAATGGCAGGATTACTTCATGATATATTAGAAGATACAGACTTTTCCTATGATTCTATGCAGGATATGTTTGGAGAGGAAGTGACTAAACTTGTAGATGGAGTAACAAAATTAAAGAAATTAAGCTACAAATCCAAACAGGAAAATCAAGCAGAGAATTTAAGAAAAATGGTCCTTGCTATGTCAAAGGATATAAGAGTAGTTATTGTTAAATTAGCTGATAGACTTCATAATATGAGAACATTAGAGTATATGAATAGAAATAAGCAAATTGAAAAAGCTACAGAAACTTTGCAAATTTATGCACCCTTAGCTCATAGACTAGGAATTAATACAATCAAATGGGAGTTAGAAGATTTAAGTTTACGATATTTAGAACCGGAAATTTATTATGAATTAGTAGAAAAAGTTAAACTAAAAAGAAAAGAAAGAGAATCTTTTATTCAAGATATTATAATGGTTTTAAATTTAGCTTTAGATGAACTAAATATTAGTGGGGAAATAAGCGGTAGACCTAAAAGTATATATAGCATTTATAAAAAAATGTATCAACAAGGCAAAGCCTTTGAAGAACTTTTTGATTTATCAGCAGTACGTGTTATTACAGATAGTATTAAAAACTGCTATGGTGTGTTAGGTGCAGTTCATACTTTATGGAAGCCAATACCTGGTAGATTTAAAGATTATATTGCTATGCCTAAGCCGAACTTATATCAGTCCTTACACACAACTGTAATAGGTCCAAGAGGAGAAATTTTCGAAGTTCAAATAAGAACCTGGGAAATGCACAGAACAGCAGAATACGGTATTGCTGCACATTGGAAATACAAGGAAGGAACTACAGGTAAACAGTCATCTCTTGACCAAAAATTAAGCTGGATTAGGGAGTTAATGGAATGGCAAAAGGATTTATCCGACTCTCGAGAGTTTATCAATACGATTAAAGATGACTTTTCCATGGATGAGGTATTTGTATTTTCACCAAAAGGAGATGTAATTGACCTTCCGGAAGGTTCGACTCCAATTGACTTTGCCTATAGAGTCCATTCTGCTGTAGGTAATAAATGTGTTGGGGCTAAAGTTGACGGGAGAATAGTTCCTTTAACCTATAAGTTAAAAACAGGTAACATTGTAGAAATTCTCACTTCTTCAAACTCTACAGGTCCAAGTATGGACTGGTTGAAAATTGTAAAATCATCTCAGGCAAAAACCAAGATTAAACAATACTTTAAGAAGAAAGAAAGAGACAATAATATTATTAAGGGTAGGGATATGCTTGAAAAAGAAGTAAGGAAACAAGGCTTTACCTTTAATGAAATATTAAAAGATGATTGGCTGGAATCTGTTAGGGAGAGGATGAGTTTTAAAAATATGGATGATATGTACGCATCTATAGGATTTGGAACAACACCTTTAACACAGGTTATGCCAAAATTAAAAGAACTTCATAAAGAATATTATCATACAGAGGATTCTGTTGAAGAATTACAGGAAAACTATCAAAAAAGTAAAACGCCAATTAGTTCTGAACATGGAATAATTTTGAAAGGTGTTGATAATATTCAAATAAAAATTGCTAAGTGTTGTAATCCGGTTCCAGGAGATGAAATTGTAGGCTATATTACAAGGGGAAGAGGAGTTTCTGTTCATAGAAAAGACTGTTCAAATATATTAAATGTTGATGATCAAAATCGATTAATAGAGGTTTCTTGGGATAATACTGAAGAATCAAATTACAATGTGGAAATAAAAGTTATAGCATTTGATAGATTTGGTTATTTAGCAAACCTAACACAAAAAATTTCCGAACTTGGCATTGACACCAGAGGTATGAATGTTGTTAAAAACAAGGATAAAACCTTCGATATTAATTTAATAGTTGAAGTAAAACATGCAAAGCAAATAGAGGATGTTTTGTCTATGATTAGATCTGTAAAAGGAACATTAGATGTTTACAGAGTTAAAATGTAGTTAATTAAAGGAGCAATATGAGAGCAATAGTTCAAAGAGTAAAAGAAGCGTCTGTAAAAGTTGACAATGAAATAATAGGAGAAATCAATCAAGGATTTTTAGTATTTGTTGCAGTAAATGTTGACGATGAGTTGAAGGATATTGATTATATAAAAAACAAGGTTATGAATTTAAGAATATTTGAAGACGAAGAAGGTAAAATGAATAAATCTATTATGGATATTGAGGGAGAATTTTTAGTTGTTTCTCAATTTACCCTATATGGAGATGCTAGGAAGGGTAATAGACCTAGCTTTATTAATTCTGCAAAACATGAAAAGGCAAATGAATACTATGAATTATTTGTTGAAAAATTGAAAAATGACTCAAATTTAAAGGTAGAAACCGGAAAATTTGCAGCTGATATGGAAATTTCTTTAATTAATGACGGCCCTGTAACTATTCAATTAGATAGTAGTAAATTATATTAGGAGTCTGTATGGAAATAATAAAATATGTTACAAGATCTTTAGTTGAAAATGTTTATATTGTTGTAGAAAATGAAAATTGTTTTATAATTGATCCGGGCTATGACTTTAATGGAATAAAAAATATTTTAGAAGAGAGAAATTTAAAACCTAAATTTATTATACTAACACATGGTCATGCAGATCATATTGGTTCAGTAGAAGAATTAAAAAAACTTTATAATATTCCAATATATGCACATATTGAAGAAAAAGATTTATTAAATTCACCAGAGTTAAATTTATCTAGCCAAATGTATGGCGATATATCATTAGAAGCTGACCACTATGTTAAAGAAGGGGATATTATAAATTTCGAAAATAATGAATTAAAAATTATTCATACTCCAGGACATACACAAGGAGGAATGTGTATTTTAATGGATGGTCATATATTTACAGGGGATACAATATTTGCAGGTTCAGTTGGTAGAACGGATTTACCAACTAGTAATTTTGAAGAATTAAAAAAATCCCTTAATAAATTAATGTTATTAGACGATGATTTAATAATTCACCCTGGACATAATTCAGATAGTACAATTGGTAGGGAAAGGATAAGCAATCCTTTTATATCTTGATTTTATAGTTTATTTATTGTAAAATCTTTTATAGTTAAATATAAAAACACTGTGAAAAAGAGGAGTAGTTTAAAAATCTTTAAAGAGAGGGAAATATTGGTGAAAATTTCCTAAGTAATTTTTAAATGAAGGTTGCTTTGGAGTGTTAAAGTTGATTACTTTATAATTAAGAGAGTCATATTTATTATGAAAATTAGGTGGTACCGCGAACCCTTCGTCCTAAGGATGAGGGGTTTTTTATTTGATTTACTTAATTATAAATATGCTAAATTGATGATAGTATATTAAAATAGTAATTTTAATATGAATTTATAAGGAGAAGATAATTGAAAAATTTAGATAAGAATTATAATCCTAAGAGTTTTGAAGATAGAATTTACAAAACATGGAAAGACGGAGAGTATTTTGTTGCAAAAATAGATGAGAATAAAAAACCATTTACAATTGTAATGCCACCTCCAAATGTAACAGGTAATTTACATTTAGGTCATGCATTAAATAATACCCTACAGGATATTCTAATTAGAAGAAAAAGAATGCAGGGTTATTCTGCACTATGGGTTCCAGGTACAGACCATGCCAGTATTTCCACTGAAATGAAGGTAGTACAAAAAATTGAAAGTGAAGGAAAAACAAAGGCTGAACTTGGAAGAGAAGAATTTCTTAAAGAAGCTTGGGAATGGACCTATGAATATGGTGGAAATATTAAAAACCAATTAGAAAAATTAGGGGTTTCTTGTGACTGGTCAAGAGAAGCCTTTACACTAGATGATAATCTTTCCAATGCAGTTCAAGAAGTCTTTATTAAAATGTATAATGATGGTTTAATTTACAGGGGAGATAGGATTGTAAATTGGTGTGTAAGTTGTGGTACTGCAGTTTCTGATGCAGAAGTTGTTCATAAAGATGAAAGTGGACATTTATGGCATATAAGATATCCTTTCAAAAATAAAGAGGGGTACATTGTAATTGCAACAACTAGACCTGAAACAATGCTAGGAGACTTAGCTGTTGCAGTTAATCCTAATGATGAACGCTATAAAGATATAGTAGGAGAAACTTTAGTTCTACCTTTAGTAAATAGAGAAATTCCAATTATTTCCGATGAATATGTTGAAATGGAATTTGGAACAGGAATGGTTAAAATAACACCTTCTCATGACCCTAATGACTTTGAAGTAGGAGCAAGACATAATCTAGGTCAATGTGTAGTTATTGATGAAAAGGGTTATATTCCTGAAGGATATGGAAAATATTCCGGAATGGAAAGAAGTGAAGCAAGAAAAGCCATTGTAGAGGATTTAGAAAAACTAGGGCTTCTGGATAAAATTGAAGACCATGAGCATTCTGTAGGTCATTGTGAAAGATGTGGAACTGTAATTGAGCCGGTTATTTCTAAACAATGGTTTGTTAAAATGGAAAACTTTGCTAAAGAGGCCCTTGAAGTATATAAGAATGGAGAGCTTAATTTAATACCTTCCAGACTTGGAAAAGTTTATGAAAATTGGCTTACTGGAACTAGAGATTGGACTATTTCTCGTCAACTTTGGTGGGGACATAGAATTCCAATATATTATTGTGATGATTGTGGAGAAATAATAGTTTCTAAGGAAAGGCCGGAAAAAATGTGCCTGTGGAAGTACAAATATAAGACAGGATCCAGATACTTTAGATACTTGGTTTTCGTCTGCTCTTTGGCCATTTTCAACTTTAGGCTGGCCTGAAAAAACACCTGATTTAGAATATTTCTTTCCAACAGATGTTTTAGTTACAGGGTACGATATTATATTTTTCTGGGTAATTAGAATGGTATTTTCATCATTGTACAATATGGGCAAAGTACCTTTTAAAGATGTGTATTTTACCGGTCTAATTAGGGATTCTCAAGGAAGAAAGATGAGTAAATCCTTAAATAATGGTATTGACCCATTAGAAGTAATTGACCAATATGGTGCAGACGCTTTAAGATTTACTTTAGTAACCGGTAATTCTCCAGGCAATGATATGAGATTCTATATGGAAAGAGTAGAGGCTAATAGAAACTTCGCTAATAAATTATGGAATGCTACTCGTTTTATCTTTATGAATTTAGATGAGGATAATATAAAAAACATTGATGAATTAGAACTTGAAAATGTAGATAAATGGATAATTTCACGAGCTAATAATCTAATTAAAAATGTAGATGAAAATATAGATAAGTATGAAATAGGATTAGCAGCAGATAAAATTTATGACTTTGTTTGGAACGAGTTTTGTGACTGGTATATAGAATTAGTAAAATCCAGACTTTATAATTCGGATTTAGAAAGAAGCATAAAAGCACAAAGTACATTAATTCATGTATTGGATATAGTTTTAAAATTACTTCATCCTTTTATGCCTTATATAACTGAGGAAATTTATTCTATTATGCCAAATAAAAAGGATATGCTTATTAATGAAACTTGGCCAAAATATAAGCCTAACTATGAATATAAAGATGAAGAAGAAAAAATAGATATAATGATAAATGCAATTAAGTCTATTAGAAATGCAAGAGCAGAATTAAATATTGCACCAAGTAAAAAAGCAGAACTAATATTTACTAGTAAGGACAAGAATTCCATAGACACGCTAAAAGAACTGACAGAACATTTTAAAACTCTAGGTGGAGCTTCAAGTATTAAGTTTTTAGATGAGGATTTAGATGAAAATATAGATGCTATTTCAATAGTACAAAATAAATTTAAGATTTTCATACCTTTAGCAGATTTAGTTGATTACTCTAAGGAATTGGAAAGACTGGAAAAAGAAGCGGAAAAATTACAGTCTGAAATAAAGAGAGCTAGTGGAAAATTGTCAAATGAAAAATTTACTTCTAAGGCACCTGAAAAAGTTGTACAGGAAGAAAGAGATAAATTAGTAAAATATGAGGGAATGCTTAAGGAAGTAAATAGTTCAATAGAAGGAATTAAGGCAAAATTGTAATGAAATTTGAAGAAGCTTTAGCATATTTGGAGGATGTAAAATATGGACATTGCAAGGACTTTAATAATTTTAAAGAGGTCCTTGCTCTTTTTAAAATAAAAGAATCGGATTTTAAGATTATTCAAATAGCCGGAACAAATGGTAAAGGTACAGTTGGGACTTTTTTAAGTAATTTTATTGAAGGTTCAAATAAAAGTATTGGACATTTTATATCTCCCCATTTAGTAGATTACAGGGAAAGATTTAAAGTAAATAATAAGATTATTTCTAAAGAAAGTTTTATTAATATTGTAAAAAAAATAAAAAATACATTGGCAGATGAATTAAAAAATAAATTAACCTATTTTGAATTATCCTTAATAGTAGCCTTGCTTGTATTTAAATATGAAAAAGTAGAATATATAATATTGGAGGCCGGCATAGGTGGAAGGTATGATATTACAAATATTTTTTCAAATAATATACTATCCATTATAACAACTATTGGTTATGACCATGTTAATATTTTAGGAAATTCACTAGAGGAAATAGCCTATCATAAATCCGGTATAATTAAACCTTGCTCAAAAGTTGTTTCCTATTCTCATACATCAATTGTCGATAGGCTAATAGAAAAAGAAGCTTTAGAAAAACATTCAAATTTAAGTTTTTTAAATAAAGAAGATGTAAAAATTTTAAATATGAACCTTAATGGTTCGGATTTTACATACTTGTCAGAAGAATTTCATACATCGATGATTGGAAAACATCAAGTATATAATATTTGTTTAGCCTTACAGGCTTTTTTATTATTGGATATTGAATATAATATGGATGTTATAAGGGAAAAAATTAATAGCATTCAATTTGAAGGAAGAATGGAAAAAATTAATTATAATCCAACTGTTATCGTAGATGGTGCCCATAATGATGAAGGCCTGGAAATTTTAAATAAAAATATAGAATATTTAAATATAGAAGATTTTATTTTAATAGTAGGATCTATGAATGACAAAAATATTTTTAATAAATTAGAGAAGATTATATCTAAGGCTAAAATTGTTATTTTCACCAAAATTGATTATGAAAGAGCCATAGAACCGGAAAAAATAATGAATTTGGTTAATTTACAAAAGAAACAGTATATAATAATAAATAATATTAAAGAAATTAAAGACTTTATAGTAAATAATATTAAAAAAGAGGATTTAGTTTTAATAACAGGCTCTTTATATTTAGTTGGAGAAATTAAAAAGATCTTTAACTATAAAAATAATAATGGAGATAAGTATGTATAGTGACTTTGCAGAAATATATAACAAACTGGTTTTTGATATAGATTATGATTTTTATTACAATACTATAAATGTTGAGTTAGATAAAAATAGTATTGTTCCCAAAAATATACTTGAAATAGGAATAGGAACTGGAAATTTAACAAAAAGAATGAATTTTGAAACAGATTCCTATATTGGAATTGACTTAAGTCAGGAAATGTTAGAAATTGCCAGTAATAATCTTATAGAAAAAAAGGACATTACATTATTAAATGCCGATATTTCAGATTTTAGTTTAAATAATTTCTTTGATTTAGCCATAAGTACACTAGACACAATAAATTATATTTTAGAAGAAGATAGGTTGTTTTCAGCCTTTAAAAATATATACAATAGTTTAAAAAAGGATTCTGCCTTTATTTTTGATATTAATTCTGAAAATAAATTAAAGAAAGTCCTAGGAAATAATACATTTGTATTTGAATATGAGAATATTTTTTATACATGGCAAAATTTTTTAGACGAAGAAGAAAATATTGTTGATTTTGTTTTAGATTTTTTTATAGAAGAAAATGGCTTGTATAGAAGAATAAGAGAAGAACAAAGCGAAAAGATTTATTCTGTAGATTATATAATGAAACTGTTGAAAAAAGCTGGTTTTAAAAACATCTCTTATAAAGATTTCGATAGTGGAAATAAGGTTACTGAAAATAGTCAGAGAATTTTATTTACAGCCATTAAATAACCTACTTAATATAAATATGTATTTTTCAATATTTCTTGCATTTTATATTTAATTATGGTATAGTTAAATTGTAGCAAAGCTACGCGTATCAACGATGGACATTATCGTTGAGTTCGTTTATTTTTTTTGGAGGATTTTTTAAATGGCAAAAGGCAAAGTAAAATGGTTTAATGCAACTAAAGGATTTGGATTTATATCTACAGAAGAAGGAGAAGACGTTTTCGTTCACTATTCAGCTTTAGAAGATAATGGAGATTTCAGAACTTTAGATGAAGGACAAGAAGTAGAATTCGAAGTAGTTGAAGGAACAAAAGGTCCACAAGCTTCTAATGTAGTTAAATTATAAAGTACAAAATATATTTTAGAAGTAAACCAAAGCCCCTAATTATTTAGGGGCTTTTGTAATTGGAGGATATATGAGCAAATTATATAGAGCAATTAATAAAAATGAAACAATAAGATTTTTTATTATAAATTCAACTGAAATAATAGAAGAGATGAGAAGAACTCACAATACTTCTACTACAGCTACAGCTGCACTAGGCAGATTAACGACTATGGCTGCAATAATGGGGTCAGATATAAAAAATGAAAAAGAAAAAATAATTTTAAAAGTCAAAGGTGATGGACCTTCAGGAATGCTTATTTCAGAAATAAATTCCAAGGGAAATATTAAATCATATATTCAAAACCTACAAGTAGATATTCCAAGTATAGTTGAAAATAATAAATTAGACGTTGGATCTTTTGTAGGAAAAAATGGTGCATTAGCAGTAATACATGATTTTGGTTTCGGGGAACCTTATACTGGTCAAACAAGTTTGGTTTCAGGGGAAATTGCAGAGGATTTTGCAAATTATTTTTATCAATCCGATCAATTACCTACAGTTGTTACACTTGGAGTGTTAGTAGATACAGATTATTCTGTTAAATCAGCTGGAGGTATTTTCATTCAAGCATTACCAGGTTATACAGATGAGGACATTGATATATTGGAAAAATGTATTAATAATCTTCCACCTGTAAGTTCTTTGTTTAATAAATACGAATCACCTGAGGAGATTTTAAAAATATTTTTCAAGGAAATGGAAGTAGAAATTTTAGAAATAGAAGATAGAATATACAAATGCGACTGTAATAGAGATAGGATAGAAAAGGCATTATTGTCTATTGGTGAAGAGGAAATTAACAAAATTATAGAAGAAGATCACCAAATTGAATTAACTTGTAGTTATTGTAATAAAAAATATAATTTTACTGAAGAAGAAATTAAAGATTTACTGGAAAAAGCAAGGATTTAGTCCTTGCTTTTTCTGTCATTAATGAATTATAGAAGATTGTTATTATTTGTGATATAATGTATTAAATATTTTATATAAAGGATGAAATAAATGATTAAAGTAGGAATTGTTGGTTCAACTGGCTATGCAGGTGGAGAATTAGTAAGGTTATTACTACAGCATAAGGAAGTTGAAATTAAATGGTTGTATTCACAAAGTTATCTTGGAGAGGATTACCATAGAATATATGGTAATTTTTTTAAACTATTAGATAAGAAATGTGTTGGTGGAGATATTAATGACTTGGTCAATGAAGTAGACTTAATATTTACTGCTACTCCACAGGGATATTGTTCCGGGATAATTAATGAGGAATTATTAAGTAAGGTAAGAGTAATTGATTTAAGTGCGGATTTTAGAATTAAAGATTTGGATATCTACACTTCATGGTATAACTTGGAACACAAATCTCCTGAGTATATTGATGAAGCAGTATATGGTCTATGTGAAATAAATCGAGAAAAGATTAAAAAAACTAGGATTTTAGCTAATCCAGGGTGTTACACTACAGCATCTATTCTTTCCCTATATCCATTAGTTAGGGAAAAGTTGGTGGATTTAAATAGTATTATTATAGATGCAAAATCCGGTACTTCCGGAGCAGGAAGAGGTAGTTCTGTTGCAAGTTTATTTTGTGAAGTAAACGAAAGTATTAAGGCTTACGGAATAACAAGCCATAGACATACACCAGAGATTGAAGAGCAACTTGGCTATGGAGCAGGAGAAAATGTTATTGTTAATTTTACCCCACATTTGGTTCCAATGAACAGAGGAATATTAACAACTTCATATTTAAATTTACTAAGTAAGGTAAATTATTTCGATTTAAAGGAAATATATAATAAATACTATGGAAATGAATATTTTATTAGACTTTTAGAAGAAAATGTATTTCCAGAAACCAGATGGGTTTCAAGTAGTAATTTTGTAGATATAAACTTTAAAATTGACAATAGAACAAATAGAGTTGTTGTTATCTCTGCAATAGATAATTTAATAAAAGGGGCAGCAGGACAGGCTGTTCAGAATATGAACATTATGTATGGACTAAAAGAAAATGAAGGGTTGGAACAAGTTCCCTTGTTTCCATAATAGATAAGGAGTGTGTATGAAAGAAATCGAAGGAGGTATTGTTTCTCCAAAGGGTTTTTATTCTACAGGAGTTAAGGCGGGAATTAAAAAGGATAGTCTGGATATGGCTGCAATTTATAGTGAAGTGCCGGCAAGTATAGCTGGTACTTTTACACAAAATATTGTTAAAGCAGCTCCTGTAGTTTGGGACAGAAAAATAGTTGATGATAATTTAAAATCCCAATTAATAATTATAAATAGCGGAATTGCAAATGCTGCAGTAGGAACAGAGGGACTAAAACATTGTGAAGAAACAGCATTAGAGGCTGAAGAAATTTTTAACTTAGATAAAAATTCCGTATTATTAGCTTCAACAGGATTAATTGGAGCTAAATTGCCAATGGATAAGATAATAAACGGTGTTAGTCTACTAAGAAAAAATTTAAACAATTCAAGTGAAAGTGCTAATTTAACGGCTGAAGCTATTTTAACTACAGATACTAAAAAGAAGGAAATAGCTGTTGAGTTGGAGTTGGATAATAAAATCGTAAAAATAGCCGGAATATGCAAAGGTTCCGGAATGATTCATCCCGATATGTGTACAATGTTAGCTTTTATAACTACTGATATTAGTATTGATGATTTATTATTAAAGAAATGTACTAAAGAAATTGTAGATGATACTTTTAATATGATTTCAGTAGATGGAGACACATCTACAAATGATACAGTCTTAGTTATGGCAAATGGATTGGCAAAAAACAATAAAATTACTAAAGAAACTGAAGAATATAACAAATTTAAAGATGCACTAAAGTATGTTTTTACTTATTTAGCTAAAAAAATTGCTGAAGATGGAGAAGGAGCAACTAAATTATTTGAAGTTAAGGTTAAGGGAGCTTCTACTGTAAAACAGGCTAAAAAAATTGCTAAATCAGTTGTAACTTCAAATTTAACTAAAGCGGCATTATTTGGCAATGATGCAAATTGGGGTAGGATTTTCTGTGCTATGGGTTATGCAGGAGAGCATTTTGACCCACTTAAGGTAGATTTAAACTTCATAAGTACAGCTGGAAATATAGAGATTGTTAAAAATGGAGTTGCAGAAAAATTTAATGAAGAAAAGGCTGTAGAAATTTTATCACAAAAAGAAGTTTTAGCATTAATTGATCTAAAAGAAGGTAATTGTGAAGCAACAGCATGGGGTTGTGACTTAACTTATGAATATGTAAGAATAAATGGAGAGTATAGATCATGATAAATACATCTAATTCAAATAATGTAGAGGATAAGGCTAATATTTTAATTGAGGCTTTGCCTTATATTCAAAAATTTCATAACAAGGTAATAGTAATTAAATATGGTGGTTCGGCTATGTTAGATGAAACCCTAAAAGAAAGTGTAATGAGAGATGTTGCCCTATTGAAATCAGTTGGTATTCATCCTGTAATTGTCCATGGTGGAGGAAATGAAATTACTAAATGGGTTGAATTAAATGGAATGAAGTCTGAATTTTATAACGGATTTAGGATAACTGATTCCGATACAATGAAAATAGTAGAAATGGTTCTTGGTGGCGTTAACAAGGGTTTAGTATCCCATATGGAAAGTTTAGGAGTTAAAGCAGTAGGCTTAAGTGGCAAAGACGGCTCTATGTTACGTGTTAAAAAGAAAAAAGTCGATGAAGTAGATATAGGTTTTGTTGGTGATATTACAAAGGTTAATACACAACTAATTAACACATTGCTTAAAGATGACTATGTACCTGTTATTTGTCCAATAGGTTTAGATAAAAACTACCAGATGTACAATATAAATGCAGATGAGGCTGCCAGCGAAATAGCAATAGCATTAGAGGCGGAAAAAACTTGCATTTTTAACAGATACAGAAGGATTCTATTTGGACTTTAATGATGAAAGTTCTTTAATTTCTAGAATATCGATAAGTGAAGCTCAAAAGTTAATAAGAGAAGGTAAAATAAATGGCGGTATGTTACCTAAAATGGAAAATTGTATTAGGGCAGCAAAAAATAGTGTAAAGAGAGTCCATATTTTAGATGGTAGAAAAATGCACAGTTTATTATTAGAAATATTTACTAAAAAGGGTATTGGAACCTTAATATATAGATAAAGGAGTAATAATGGATAAATATATAGATTTAGCAGAAGACAATATTTTAAAAACCTATAATCGCTTTCCGGTAGTTTTTAAAAAGGGGGAAGATGTATATCTTTATGACAATAAAGATAAAAAATATTTGGATTTTTTAAGTGGAATAGGTGTAATTGGTTTAGGATACAGTAACAAAAAATTTACAGATAGTATTAAAGAACAGGTGGAAAATTTATTACATACTTCTAATTTATTTTATACAGAGGAAATAGGAACTGCTGCAAGTAAAATTATAGAGGTTAGTAAAATGTCCAAGGTTTTTTTCACTAACAGTGGAGCTGAAGCAATAGAAGGTGCCTTAAAAGTAGCTAAAAAATTTGCCTATGAAAAAAATGGAAAAGATGATTATGAAATAATAGCATTTAAGAATTCTTTTCATGGAAGAACTATTGGTGCCCTATCTGTAACAGGAAATGACTCCTACAGAGAACCATTTTATCCATTACTACCGGGAGTTAAATTTGCAGAAATTAATAATATTTCCAGTGTTAAAGAATTAATCAATACAAAAACCGCAGCAATAATTATTGAACCTATTCAAGGCGAAGGTGGGTTAACTGTTGCTGATGATGACTTTTTAAAAGAATTGGAATCAATTTGTAATGAAAAAAATATTTTATTAATTCTAGACGAAATACAATGTGGGGTTGGTAGGACAGGTAGTTTTTATAGATATTTAGAAATTGGTATAAAACCGGATATTGTAACTACAGCAAAGGCAATTGGCAACGGTATTCCAGTGGGAGCATTTCTTCTAAATGAAAAAGCTGCTAAAGATTCATTAAAACCAGGAGACCATGGAACGACCTATGGTGGAAATCCATTAGCAGGAAAAGCCATATCTACAGTTATAGATATTTTTAAAGAAGATGAAATTTTAAAGAAAGTAAAATCAACTTCTCTATATTTTGAAGAAAAACTAGATGAACTAGTTAATAAATATGATTTCATTTTAGAAAAAAAGGGAATAGGATTAATGAGGGGATTAAAATTATCCTCCGACAAAAAAGTTGGCGATATTGTTAAAAACTGTTTAAATAATGGCTTGGTTATAGGAACAGCTGAAGGAAATGTTCTTCGATTTTTACCACCATTAATAATAGATAATAATAATATTGATGAAATGATAGGAAAATTGGAAAAGTCTTTTTAATTATTTAAAGAGCAAATTAAACAAGGACATTTTGTTCTTGTTTTTTATTTGTTTAAAAAGATTATAGTTTTTCAATATAAATATAGATATTATTAAGATGTTTTATTTTAAGATTTAGATATAATAAAATTAACAATATAAATATCTATAGGAGGTATATTATGAGACAGGAATATCCACGTCCAAATTTTGTTAGAAAAGATTGGATTAATTTAAATGGAGAGTGGGACTTTAAATATGATGATAAAAATAAAAAGATAAATGTTCCTTTTGTTCCCCAAAGTAAGCTAAGTGGAATTAACGAAAGAATAAAAACAGATTTTGTAATATATGAGAGAAAATTCAATATTCCAAAGGAATGGAATGGTAAAAATATAATATTACATTTTGGAGCCGTAGATTATAGTTGTGATGTTTTTATAAACAATAATAAAGTCGGTTCACATAAAGGCGGAAATACCTCTTTTAGTTTTGATATAACACGTTTTTTAGAAGATGAAGAGCAAATTTTAACCGTAGAGGTTTATGATCCACTAAAGGATGATACTATTCCACGAGGAAAACAATTTTGGAAGGAAGAAAGTGAATTCATTTGGTACACCCCAAGTACTGGCATATGGCAGACTGTTTGGTTGGAACCTATTGACAACTCAAACATATCCTATGTGCATATGACTCCTGATATAGATAGGGGAGAAGTTGAAATACGTTTTGAACTGGATAAAAGATGTAAACTACCTTGTGAAGTAAATTTCTCAATTAAATTTAATTATGAAATCGTTAACGAAACTTTACTAAAATGCAATCAATTACAAAATAAAATTGTTTTAGATGTATTTGGCAATAGGGCAATGGAAGGCAGTTTCCATTTTACAGGTAGATATTGGACACCGGAAAATCCTGTGCTTTACGATGTAGAAATAAAATTGTCAAATGAAAATAATATTAAGGATTTTGTTAAAACATATTTTGGCATGAGAAAGGTTCATGTTGAAAATGGAAAATTTTATTTAAATAACCTGCCTTATTATAATAAGTTAATTTTAGATCAAGGATACTGGAAAGATGGTTTAATTACAGCTCCTACAGACGAGGATTATAAAACCGATATTATTAAATTTAAAGAAATGGGTTTTAATGGTTGTAGAAAACATGAAAAAGTAGAAGATCCAAGATTTTTATACTGGGCAGATAAGTTAGGGTTTTTAGTTTGGATTGGAATGGCAAGTTTTTGGAGTTATACACCGGAAGCTGCAAGTAATTTTACAAAAGAATGGTGTGATGTAATTAAAAGGGATTACAATAGTCCTAGTATTGTAGTTTGGGGGATGTTAAATGAAAGTTGGGGAGTACCTAAAATTTATGATAATTTACATCAACAAGCTTTTTCACAAGCCTTATACTATCTAGCTAAAAGTTTGGACCAAAGTAGACTTGTTATTGGTAACGATGGTTGGGAACAGACTACTACAGATATTGCTGCCCTACATACATATAAGCATGGTGTAGAGCAAGATTATAAACAGCATGAACTATTTTCTAAATCCTTAAAAAACATTGATGAAATGCATAATATTGTAGAAAAACTACCTTATGCTAAAGGTTTTAAATATAATGGTGAGCCTTTTATGATTACTGAATTTGGTGGAATTTCAATGTCAAAGGACAATTCAGATGATTGGGGATATACTTTTGCGAAAAGTGAAGAAGAATTTATTACAACCTATAGTAGGATAATGGAATCAATTTACGATTCAGATATTATTTGCGGCTATTGCTATACTCAAGCTACAGATATTGAACAGGAAACCAACGGTCTATTAGATATAAATCATGAATTTAAATTTGACCCAGCGAAAATAAAAGAAATAAATGATAAGAAGAAAGTTAATAATCTTTAAAAAAATGTCTCATCGAAAGGTGAGATATTTTTAATATCTAAGTGATATTAATTCTAAAATATGATAATCTATTTTCGAGTGTTTATTTTAAATAGGTAAAACTATTGTAAATTTTACTTATATTTTTCAATGAAGGAGTAATTTATGAAATTTAAATCCATTAGAACTAAAATATTATTAAGCAGTTTAGTTTTATTTGCAATATTATTATCTTCTTTTTTTATTATTTATTATATTTCCTTATCTCATATTAAATCTATGACCATTTCTTCAATGGAATCATCTGTTGAAAAAAGTGCAAACGATATGAATAATCTTCTTAAAAATATGGAAAACGTTGCAGAAATGGTTGCCTTAGATAGTGAGATTCAAAAATCGTTAAGATTACCTTTACCAGAAACTAAACAGGATATTTTCAAACAACGTTTAGAGTATAATCAAAAAATTCTATACATGAAGCAGTTTTCCAACCAAATAGATGGTATTTTCGTTCTAGGAGAAAATGGTTCAATTTTTCGAGGTAGTAATAAATCTTTAAGGGAAGAAGAATATAGGAATTTTGATTGGTATAAAAAGGTTGTTAAGGAAAATGAAAGTTTGTGGATAGAACCAAATAATCCTTCATTAATAATAAAAAATTTAAATAAACCAACTTTGAGTTTAGTATTTCCCATTCAAGATAGGATTTCTCCGGAAATTATAGGAGTTGTTGTTGTAGAGGTTTTAACATCAACTTTAAATGATATTTTTATAGAAAGTACTATCTACAAGGGAAATATTTATATTGTTAATGAAAATGGTAATATTTCATATTCAAATCAAGAAAATATTGAAGAAGCAATATCTTTAGAAAAAATAAAATATGAAAAAGAAGATTTCATATCAAAAAAACAAATAGATTCCAACAACTGGGAATTAATTGGTTTTATAAAGAAGAATATAGTTTTTTCTGAATTATACAATATAAGAAATAATATATTAATAATTTTTATAATAGTTGCAATTATTAGTTGTACTTATATTTGGTTTTCTGCTAATAAATTAACAAAACCTATAAAAAGAATTATTAAAAACATGAAAATAGTTGAAAAAGGAAATTTCAATATATCTTTGGAGGTAGAAAGCGAAGACGAAATGGGAGTATTGACTACTACCTTTAATCACATGGTATATACAATTAAGGAATTAATAGAAAAGGAAAAACAACAACAGATACTTTTAGAAACAGCAGAATTAAATGCTTTACAAAGTCAAATTAATCCACATTTTCTATATAATACTCTAGATTCAATAAACTGGATGGCTAGATTAAATAGACTAGATGTAGTTTCCGATATGATAGAAGCATTAACAACAGTTTTTAGGGTTAGTTTAAGTAAAGGGAAGGTTTTAATTCCGGTTAAAGATGAGCTTAGTCATGTGGAAGAATATATGAAAATTCAAAAGTATAGATACGGTGATAAAATTAATTTTGAAATAGATGTTGCTGAAAAATTATTGGATTACACAATTGTTAAAATTATTTTTCAACCCTTAGTTGAAAATTCACTATATCATGGCTTAATTAATATTAATAAAAGGGGAGATATAAAATTAATAGGAAAAGAATATGAAGATAAGTTAGTGTTTATAGTAGAAGATAATGGGTTGGGAATGACAAAGGAAAAACTTAAAGAAATTAATAATCATCTTAAAGATGGAATAGATATAAAATCATCTTCTTATGGAATAATAAATGTTCAAAGAAGATTACAGATGACTTTTGGTGAAGAATATGGACTAAAATATGAAAGCGAAATAGATAAAGGAACTAAAGTATATATAGAATTACCAAAAATAAAGGAGAATTAAATGTTAAATTTACTAATTGTAGAAGATGAAGAAATATTGAGAATAGGTTTAACATCGTATATGAATTGGGAAAATTTAGGTTATATAGTTAAAGGACAAGCTAGTAATGGAAAGGAAGCTTTGAATGTATTAGAAAATGAAGATATTGATGTAGTTATAACAGACATTAGAATGCCTTTAATGACAGGAATAGAATTATCAGAAATAATACATGAAAAATATCCGTTAATAAAAATTGTAATAGTAAGCGGATATGATGATTTTGAATATGCTAGAAGTGCTTTAAGGTTTGGCGTAGTTGATTATCTATTAAAACCAATTAATTTAAAAAAACTTGATTCTACTATGACAAAAATTAGAGAACAATTTAATAAAGAAAAAAAGAAGCTGAAGAATTAAATAGGTTGCAAAATGTTGCAGAGAGCTCCTCTCAAATCTACAGCTAATAAGATTATTAACGATATATTTGTTTTGGATTTATCCTATGAAGAATTAAAAAACAAACAAGTTCCAATGGAATTAGAAGAAAAATATTATTCAATTATAATTGCAGGAATAGAAAATTTTGTTTTGTATATTAACGAATATACTAATTTAGAATTATTGGAATTAGATAGGAACTTTGGTTCTCAAATAAAAGAACAACTAGAGAAATTTGAGCAAATATATATGTTACAGGAACAACTATGTGAACGAATTATATGTATTTATGGAGATTCTGAAAATGAAGTTTTAAGCATAATTGAAAATTTAGAAACTAAAATAAAAAATTTAAAAATAGAAAATATGAATGGAGTCTTGTTTAAAGGAAGTACCGAAAAAGGAATATTTAAAATAAAACAATCCTATTCCATAGCAAGAAATAGTTGGAAAGTTGCTCAAGAAAATTATTGGGAAATATCTCCAATACTAACAACTGATGGTAAATCTGAAAATTATACTTTCTTTAGTTATGACAGTTCAAAAATAAAATCTGCAATAAGATCAGGAGAAGAAGAGGAAATACTTAATGAGTTAGAAAAATTTTATAAAAAATTAGGCAAGGGTTATATTAACTCTTACCTACAGTGGATAATGATTTTTAGTAATTTATATAGAGAAATAATTCAACTACCAGAAGAAGTAGGAGTTAAAGTTGATGATATTATTGGAAATCCAGATTTATTATTAAAAGAAATGATGCTTGAACGAAAAAGAGAGATTATGATGAATAATCTTAGAGCGATAAGCAGTGAAATTGGTAATGAATTTAAAAAAGCTGGTCAAGGTAGGCAAAAGGATATTTTAAATAAGGCTTTAACTTTTATTGATGATAATTATTATAAAGAGGATTTAACAATAGGAGATGTGGCGAAAAACATTTATGTTAGTAGTTCATACTTAAGTTTATTATTTAGAAAGGAATTAGGTAAAACTTTTATAGAAATATTATCTGATACTAGAATGGAACATGCTAAAAATCTTTTACTAAATACTAACTTAAGATCCTACGAAGTAGGAGAAAAATGCGGTTATTCTAATCCATCATACTTTAGTACAGTATTTAAAGGGTATTACGGATGTTCTCCATCAAAGTTTAAAAAGAAATCATAGTTTCTAATAATATTTCATACCAATAATTTATTATGATAGAAAAGTGAAAGATATTTATAGTTTTTTTAATGGTTTACAGTCTGTATAGCTTATATAATATAATTGAATAGAAAATTAAATATCAAGGGGGAAAACGTATGAGTAGTAAAATTAAGAAAATTTTAATGTTGATGTTATCAGCAGTTTTGGTTTTTTCTTTAGTTGCATGTAGTGACAAAGAAGAGAAGAAGGAAGAGGGAACTGACGCTGGCACACCTGTAAAACAAGCTGAAAATGGAGAATTAGATATGTCTGCACTATCAGGTTTAACTGTAGGGTTTTCACAATGTGATAATGCTAGTGCTTGGAGAATTGCTGAAACAGAAAGCATTCAAGAAACAGCAAAGGAAAACGATGTAACATTAGTTTATGCAGATGCAGGTGGAGATATTGCAAAACAGGCTTCTGATATAGGCGATATGATTGCTCAAGGAGTTGACTACATAATTGCTGCTCCGCAAGAAGAAGATGGCTTACAAAGTGTATTACAAGAAGCTATGGCTGAAGGAATAGGAGTTATATTAGTTGACCGTGGAGTTAATGGAGAAGCAGGAACAGATTATACAACAGCAATAATGTCGGATTTTATTTGGGAAGCTGAACAAGTTGCTAAAAAGGTTATAGAGGCTACAGAAGGTAAAGGAAATGTAGTTATACTTCAAGGAACTCCAGGAGCTACTTCTGCAACAGAAAGAAATGAAGGATTTTTAAATACAATAAAAGATACTGATTTAAAGGTTATTGTAGAACAGCCAGCAGGTTTCTTAATGGCTGAGGCTCAATCTGTAATGGAAAATATTCTTCAAGCTCAAGGAGATGAAGTAGATGTAGTATTCTGTCATAATGACGATATGGCTTTAGGCGCATTAACAGCAATAAAGGCTGCAGGATATAAACCGGGCGAAGATATTTTAGTATGTGGAATTGATGGAGCTTCAGCAGCATTAGAAGCTGTTAAATCAGGGGAAATGTTATGTACAGCTTCATGTTCACCATATTTTGGACCAATAACTTTTGAAACTATTGCTAAACTTAAAAATAATGAACAAGTTGATGAGAAATTAATAATTGAAGATACTTTATTTGATATAGACAATGCAGATCCAGCATTGGGTTACTAGGAGAATATATAAAACGGCCTGCATAAGCAGGTCGTTTCTTCCAACTGGAGGTTTAATATGGAAAGAAAAATAATACTGGAAATGAAAAATATTGAAAAATCTTTTCCAGGGGTAAAGGCATTAAAAAATGTTGATTTTTCTGTAGCAGAGGGAGAGGTTCATGCTTTAATGGGAGAAAATGGAGCTGGAAAATCAACTTTAATAAAAGTCCTAACTGGTGTATATGGAAAAGATAGCGGCGATATAATGTTTCAAGGAAAATCTATTAATCCAAAATCTACTTTAGAAGCTCAAGAAGAGGGAATAAGTACAATTTATCAAGAATTAAATCTTAGTCCTTTTCAAACTGTTTATGAAAATATTTATTTAGGAAGAGAAATAAAAAATAAATATGGCTCGCTAGATAGAAAACAAATGAGAGCTGGTGCTAAAGAATTATTATCAGATATGGGTTTACATATAGATGTAGATGTTCCCTTAAGAAAATATAGTACTGCTATTCAGCAAATGGTAGCAATTGCTAGAGCTGTTTCTACAAAAGCAAAATTAGTTATTATGGATGAACCTACTTCTTCTTTAGATACTAAGGAAGTTAGGGTTTTATTTGATGTTATAAATCGTTTAAAATCTCAAGGAATTGCCATTATATTTATTAGTCATAGATTAGATGAAGTATTCGAAATTTGTGGTCATGTTACTATTTTAAAAGATGGAGAACTTGTTGGAGATTATAGTATAGAAGATTTAGATCAAATGAAATTAGTTTCTTTAATGATTGGTAGAGAGGCTGTAACTTTAGAAAGAAAAAAAGACAAATATACATTTAGAGATGTTGATGAGTTAGTAAAAATGGAAGATATTCATTTTGAAACTAAGTTAAACGGTATAGGAATTAGTATAAAAAAAGGTGAAGTTCTAGGACTAGCTGGATTATTAGGGTCGGGAAGAACGGAGTTAGCCAATGTTTTATTTGGAGAAATTAGACCAGATAAAGGAAATATATATTGGTTAGATAAGAAAGTCTCATTAAAAAATCCACAAATGGCAATTAAATTAGGTATGGGATTTTGTACTGAAGATAGAAAAGTAGAAGGAATTTTCCCGGAGATGACTGTTAAAGAAAACATGACAGTTGCTTTACTTCCTCAAATTAGTAAACATGGAATAATTTCCAATAAGAAGGAAGAGGAATTAACTCAATATTATATTGACAAACTTCGTATAAAAACACCTTCAATGGATCAATTAATTGGTAATTTATCAGGTGGAAATCAACAAAAAGTATTACTTGCTAGATGGATGTGTATGAATCCGGACTTAATAATAATGGATGAGCCAACAAGAGGGATAGATGTTGGTGCTAAGTCAGAAATTGAAGACTTAATACAGGAACTTTCCTCTAATGGAATAAGTATATTAATGATTTCTTCTGAAATAGAGGAGTTGGAGCGTAACTGTGACAGGGTTTATGTTATGAGGGAAGGAAAAGAATTAGCAGATTTAATTGAGGATGATATTAATTCAGATTTAATTATGAGCACTATTGCTTCTGCAGGAAAAGTTAGTAGCAAAGAAGGAGGAAAATAAATTGATTAACAATAAAAGTCAAATGAATTCAAAGGAATTCTTAAAAAAATATAGTGCTTTTATATTACTGGTTATTATGTTACTTGTTAATGCAATTATTACACCTAATTTCTTTGCATTAAATACATTTAGCTTAATGCTTACACAAATATGTCCTGTTATTTTAACAGCAATGGGGATGACAATGGTAATTTCCACTGGAGGAATAGATATATCAGTAGGTGCTGTAATGGCTCTATCAGCTGCATTATCGACTAGGTTTGTAAATTTTGAGGGAAAAGCTTCAATTATTATGTTAGCAATTGGATTATTAGCAGCAATAATATTATCTTCAGCTAGTGGACTTGTAGCAGGTTTTATGGTTGGAAAATTAAAAGTACAACCAATGGTTGTTACCTTAGGTTTAATGATAGGAGTAAGAGGACTTGCCTTAGTTGCAACTAGTTCAAAAACCGTTTATATATCCCAAGCACAAGGAGAACTATATAAATTATTAGGAAATTATAAAATTGCTGGCTTGTTACCAATACAAATCATACCAATTGTTCTAAGCATTGCAATAGTATACTTTATACTAAACAAAACGGTTCTTGGACGAAGAATACAAGCAGTAGGTGATAATGTAAACTCTGCAAGATTAGCGGGAATAAATGTTACAGCTGTAATTATTTTTGTTTATATGGCAAGTGCATTTTTTGCGTCAACTGCAGGAATTTTTTCAGTAGCAAAAATTGGTAATATTAATCCAAATGATGTAGGCTTGTTAGCCGAATTAGATGCAATAGCTGCCGTAGTTATTGGCGGTACTAAAATGTCAGGTGGACGAGGTCGTGTATTTGGTACTGTCATAGGTGCATTTATTATGTCAATAATATCGATGGCAGTAAATATGAATAATATTCCATATGAATATGCACAAATAGTTAAAGCAATTATTATTGTTGTAGCTGTCTATATTCAATCAGATAGAAAGAAATAAGAAGGTGAAATAAATGAAAACTTTAAAGAAGACATGGAATTGGTTTGGATCTAAAAGTTCTATAATTGCATTTTTAATTTTGTTCATATTTGCTAGTATTGCATTTTCTGAAAAGAATTTAATGTCGTTTCCATCAATTATGAGATTATTCAATAAAGCAGCTAGTGATACTGGTATAGTTGCACTGGGTATGGCTTTTGTTATAATGATAGGTCAAATAGATTTATCCGTTGGAGCAGTTTTAGCTTTATCTGGTGTAATAATGGGGATTTTTGGAGAAACAAATCCGATATTAGGAATAATATTAGGTTTATTATGTGGAGTTATTACAGGATTATTAAATGGATTAATGGTTACAAAGTTACGTATTTCTTCATGGATAGCTACATTAGCAATGTTAATGGGAGTAAGGGGGCTAGTTCTTTTAATAACTAACAAAAGTCCGGTATCCATTAAGGATCCAATACTTAGAGCAATAGGAGGATATAGAATTCCTTTTTTAAATAATACAAATATACCAATATTAGTAGTAATCTTCGTAGTACTTACTTTAATCTGTATGCATATATCACATAATACAAAATTTGGAACATCCTTATATTCTGTAGGAGGAAATGAAGAAGCAGCAAGAATGATGGGACTTCCAGCAGATAGAACAAAAATCTTAGCTTTTGTAGTTTGTGGTCTTATTGCAGCTCTCTCAGGTATATTATCAGCCTCTAAATTAGGTACAGCTCAACCAAATGCAGGAGATGCTTGGGAAACAACTGCAATAGCAATGTGTGCTCTTGGAGGAATTAAACTTTCAGGTGGAGAAGGAAAATTTAGTGGAGCATTTTTTGGTGCTATGATTATAACTATAATTAATACAATATTTAATTATTCTGGTAAATTAGACTCTGCATGGCAAAGGGTAGCGATGGGAGGAGTAATATTACTATCTATAGCCTTACAATCAGAAGTATTTTCTTTTAAGAAAAAAAATAAAGAAGAAGTTAAAGAAGAATTTAATACTTAGAAAAACTTTCCTTAATAAAAATGTACCTACAAATCAGAAAAATTGAGATAGTAGGTACATTTTTCAATAAAATATAAAAAAATTGACATATCTTATGTATAATACAATAGAGAACAAAATAAATTAGTCTATTGATTTTAAAAAAAGTAAAATAATTGACTTTATATCTAAAATTTGATATCCTTAAATCAATATAATTGCAAGCGCTACCATTGAGGTTAATATGAATATATATGATATTGCTAAAAAAGCAAATGTTTCAACAGCTACAGTTTCAAGAGTTTTAAATAATCCAGAAACTGTAAAAGAAGAAACTAGAAAAAAAGTACAAAAAATAATTGATAAATATGGATACAAACCAAGTCATATTGCAAGAGGTCTTGCAACAAATAAAACTAATACAATAGGAATTATGGTTCCAGATATAAGAAATCCCTTCCATGCTAATTCTGCATTTTTATTAGAACAAAATTTAGTTTCAAAAGGTTACAATTCTATCTTATGTAATACTTCAGAAGAACCAGAACAAAAACTAAAGTATTTTGAGTTGCTTAATCAAAAGGGTGTAGACGGAATAATTTTACTTGGTGCATCTTATGGTGATAAAGTTTTAGAAGAAAGATTTGAAGAATTAAATAAGAGCATATCAATTGTATTAATAAATAATATAATTGGAGATAATTCTACATTTGTTATTTGTGATGAGAAAAATGGTTTAGACCAATCCATAGGTTATTTAAAAAGTAAAGATTATAAAAATCCTATTTATATACAAGATAAACAAAAATATATTACAAGAGCAAGTGTATCTAAAAAAGAAGGTTTTTTAAAAGCAATAAAAAAATACTATCCAAATTTAATAAATGAAAATCTAATCTTAGAATTAAAAGAAGATTTAGAAGAGTATGAGAAAATAATTGAATTTCTTAAATCTAATGTTGAAGTTGATAGTATTCAATTTGAAAAAGATACATCTGCTATAAAGTTTTTAAAAGTAGCTCAAAAATATAATATAGAAATTCCTGAAAAATTAGCAGTAATTGGATTTGATAATATTGATTTAACAAATTATACCTATAAGTCATTATCAACAATTGACCATAAAATAGAGGAACATTGTAATATAGCAATAGATTTATTAATAAAAAAAATGAATGGGGAAACTGTAAAAAATAATAATTATATTATTCCTAAATTTATAAAAAAAGAAACATCTTAATGTTTTTTTTTAATACACAATGTAATCGCTTACAATAGAGAGGAGAAAGAAATGAAAGTAATTAATGATAATTTCATGTTACATAATGATTATGGAAAAGTTTTATATGAAGAGTATGCAAAGGATATGCCTATATTTGATTTTCATTGTCACTTAGAAGCTAAAGAAATATGGGAAAATAAAAAATTTAGTAATATTACAGAAATTTGGTTAGGTGGTGATCACTATAAGTGGAGAGTCATGCGTGCATATGGAATACCTGAAGAAAAAATAACAGGAAATGCATCTGACTATGAGAAATTTGCAGAGTGGTCAAAAATTGTACCGCTTTTAATAGGCAATCCATTATATCATTGGACACATTTAGAATTGAAAACTTTTTTTGGAATAGAAAAAGAACTTAACGAAAATACTTGTAAAGAAATTTGGGAAAGAACAAATGAATTATTAAAAACTGATGACTTTAGAGCAAGAAAATTAATAGAAAGATCAAATGTTTATGCTGTTTGTACAACTAATGATCCAGTAGAAACTTTAGATTACCATAAAAAAATAAAAGAAGAGGATAAATTTAAAACTAAGGTTTTACCAGCTATGAGACCTGATAAAGCTTTAAATATTGAAGCTGAAGATTATAGTGAATATATTAATGAATTATCTAATGTTTCTGAAATAGAAATAAATAGTTTTGAAGATTTAAAAATAGCATTATCTAAAAGAGTTAAATATTTTAATGATAATGGTTGTGCAGCATGTGACCATGCATTTAATTATATTCCATTTAATAGAGCGTCTAATGCTGAATTAGATAATATATTTTTAAAAGGATTAAATGGCGAGAAAACTAACAAGGAAGAAGAGGACAAATATAAAATAGAGTTAATGATTTTTTTAGCCAAGGAATATAAAAAATATGATTGGGTTATGGAACTTCATATTGGTGCTTTAAGAAATAATAATGAAAGAATGTTCAATAAATTAGGACCTGATACTGGCTATGATTCTGTAAATGATTATAAATATGCTAGAGAATTGGGACAATTACTTAGTGCAATGGATTTAACAGAAGAATTGCCAAGAACTATTTTGTTTTCTTTAAATCCAAAAGATAATTATGTTCTATCAACTTTGGCTGGTTGTTTTCAAGGAGAAGAATATGGAATATCCAAGATACAATTTGGAACTGCATGGTGGTTTTTAGACCATAAGGATGGCATGACAAAACAAATAAAAGATTTAGCTGCTACTGGAGTTTTACCTAATTTTATTGGAATGTTAACTGATTCTAGATCGTTTTTGTCCTATCCACGACATGACTATTTTAGAAGAATTATTTGTAATATTTTAGGAGAATATGTAGAGCTGGGAGAATATCCTTGGAAAAAGGAATTTTTAGGTGAAATAGTTAAGGATATAAGTTTTAATAATGCAAAAAAATATATAAAAATTAAATAATAGTTTATAAACTAGGAGAAAAAATGGAAATCAAAGATAAAATTATAAAAGATAACTCTAAATATCCTAAAAAAATTCTTCAATTTGGACAAGGAAACTTTTTAAGGGGATTTGTTGACTGGATAATTGACTTAAGTAACGATGAAGAAATTTTAAAATCATCAGTAATAATAGCTAAGGCTACTGAAAGAGGAGATTTAAATAGGTTTAAAAAACAGAATTTTAAATATACTTTGGCTATGAGAGGCTTAGAAGGTGGAGAAGCTAAAGAAGAGTACAAAATTATAACCAGTATATCAGATATGATAAATCCCTATAATGACAAGGACTTTAAAAGTTACGAAGAAGTAATAAAAAGTGAGGAATTATCGATTGTAATTTCAAATACTACTGAAGCTGGAATTGTATATGAAAAAGTTAATTTTGAAGATAATTATCCTAAGACTTTTCCAGCAAAGATAACAAAATTATTATATACAAGATATTTGCATTTTAAAGGTGATAAATCTAAAGGGTTATTATTTATTCCTGTTGAGTTAATAGATAATAATGGCCGTGAATTAAAAAAAATAGTCTTAAAACATATTGAGGATTGGAAATTACCGGATGAATTTAAAAATTGGGTAGAAGAAAATAATAAATTTCTAAATACTTTAGTCGATAGAATTGTTACAGGATACCCAAAAGATAATATAAGTAAATTAGAAGAAAAAATAGGCTATAAAGATGAAATTATAGTTACTAGTGAAATTTTCAACCTATGGGTTATTGAAGGCAATAAAGAAGATGAAAAAAATTTTCCAATTAATAGGACAAAAGCAAATATAATTTGGACAGATAATGTTAAATCATATAAAACAAGAAAAGTTAGAATTCTAAATGGTGCCCATACATCTATGGCTTTAGCTGCATATCTATCTGGTTTTAAAATAGTTAGAGATATGATGGAAGACAGAAATTTTAATAATTTTTATGATTTTATAATAGAAGATGAAATAATTCCAACAATTGAAATGGATAAAGATGAATTATTAAGTTTCTCCAATTCAGTGAAAGATAGATTTAAGAATCCTTTTATTGACCATAGTTTGTTGGATATTTTTTTAAACTCTGTATCTAAATTTAAGGAAAGATGTTTAAGCAGTTTGTTAGATTACTATAATAAATATGATAAAATTCCCAAGGGTTTAGCTTTTTCATTGGCTTCCTTAATTAGATTCTACAAAGTTAAAGAAAAAAACAATGTTTTTTTTGGAAAGGATTTTAATAATAATAATTATGAAGTTAAGGATGATATTAACATTTTAAAATTATTTGAAAAATTCTGGCAAGAAGATAATAACTATAATTTGGTAAAAAATATATTATCTAATGAAGAAATATGGGGTGTTAATCTATTAGAAGTAGACGGATTATTTGAAGAAATCTTAAATAATTTAAATAATTTTGAAGAAATAGGAATAAGAAAAACTTTAGAAAAAATCGTATAGGTGAATTATGAATAATAATTATTTACAAATTAATGAAAAAGATAATGTAGTTGTGGCAGTAAAAAAATTAGAAAAGGGAAATAAAATTGTTTTTAAAGATACTGAGATAGAAATTCGTTCTGAAGTTCCTGTTGGTCATAAAATTGCAATTAAAAACATTAAAACCGGAGAAAATATTATTAAATATGGGGAAGCTATAGGAAGAGCTGTTACTGATATTGAAAGTGGGGAACACGTTCATACTGAAAATATAAAAACAAATCTTAAAGATATAATCGATTACAAATACAATAAGCAAATTTTTGAATTTGATTATAAAAATAAGAACATACCAACATTTAAAGGATATGTAAGAGAAGATGGAAATGTTGGTACAAGAAACGATATTTGGATAGTTCCTACAGTTGGTTGTATTAATCAAACTGCTAAAAACTTGTCAAAAATGGCTAAAGAAAAATATGGAAATAAAGTTGATGATATAGTTGCAATAACTCATGATATGGGATGTAGTCAACTAGGTGATGACTTAGAAATAACACAGAAAATACTTGCCGGTATTATTAAAAACCCTAATGCTGCTGGTGTTTTGGTTTTAAGTCTTGGCTGTGAAAATAACTATTTGGAGATTTTTAAACCTTTTCTTGGTGAATTTAATAAAAATAGAATTAAGTTCTTGACTATTCAAAATGTTAAAGATGAATATTTAGAAGCTATGAATTTATTAGATGAATTAGTAAGTTACGCTAGTGAATTTAAAAGAGAAGATGTTGGAATAGACAAGTTAAAAATAGGATTTAAATGTGGTGGCTCCGATGCTTTTTCAGGAATAACAGCAAATGTACTTTCAGGTAAGGTAAATGATGAGATAGTTTCTTATGGAGGGAGTACGGTTATTAGTGAAGTACCTGAAATGTTTGGTGCTGAACACTTATTAATGGCCAGAGCTAAAGACAAAGAAGTATTTAATAAAATTGTAAACTTAATTAATGATTATAAGAATTATTTCAAAAAATATAATCAACAGATATATGAAAATCCTTCACCAGGCAATAAAAAAGGTGGTATTACAACTTTAGAAGATAAATCCTTAGGCTGTATTCAAAAGGGAGGTAGTTCTCAAATAGTAGGAGTTTTAGACTATGGAGAACAAATTGATAAACCGGGTTTCTTTTTACTAAATGGATCAGGTAATGATCAAGTTTCAACTACTAATTTAGTAGCTTCAGGTGTTAATTTAATTGTTTTTACAACAGGAAGAGGAAATCCTTTTGGAAATATAGTTCCAACAATAAAATTATCTTCCAATACAGAGCTAGCAAAAAATAAACCACATTGGATAGACTTTGATGCAGGACAACTTTTAAATGGAATAAATTTTAAAGTGTTAACACAATCATTTCTAGACTATATTATAAAAGTAGCATCAGGTGAATTAACCAACAATGAAAAAAATGGCTTTAAGAGTATAACAATATTTAAAGATGGAGTAATCTTATAAGATTACTCCATCTTTAATTTTGTAAAAATTACGAATCTAAAACTTTCAATTATAAACTAACCGTAAAAACTATTAAACTTTAAAGATTATTAACTGCATCTTTAATTCTTTCTAATCCTTCCATTACGATATTTCTTTGGGTAGCAAAATTAAATCTCGCAAATCCAAGACCTTCATCTTTTCCAAAAGTAGTACCATCATTTAACAAAACTTTAGCTTTATTTATGAAAAAATCCATTAATTCTTTTTGATTCTTGAACCCTAAATCTCTACAATCAAGCCAAATCATAAAAGTTGCTTCAGGACTTACTGCTTTAATTTTAGGAATGTTATCAGCAATGTATTTAACAACTTGATTTTTTGTTTCATTTAAGTATTTAACTAGTTGATCAGCATAGTCATCGCCATAATTAAAACATGCTTCTAAAGCTACATTTCCAAAAATATTTCTTCCCATACCCTTATTATATGTTTGTTGATTAATCATCCTATCATAAATTTTTTTGTTATGTGTAAACCATGCAGCAGTACGGACTCCAGCTACATTAAATGTTTTAGCTGGATTTAAAAAAGTAACTGAATTTTTTGCAAATTCATCAGAAATTGAACAAAAAGAAACAAATTTTTCATTATCAAAAACTATATCTGCATGAATTTCATCAACACCAATCATAACATCATATTTTAAACATAAATTTCCAATTTTAGTCAATTCTTCTTTTGTAAAATTTCTACCAGTAGGATTTTGTGGATTACAAATAAAAAGCATTTTTACTTTTGGATCATTTAATTTATTTTCAAGATCTTCAAAGTCTATTTCATATCTGCCTTCAATTAGCTTTAATTCGTTATATACAAGTTGGCGACCATTATTTTTCACTAAATCATGGAATGGGGGATATACAGGAGTTTGCAAAACAACTTTATCTCCGATACTGGTAAATTCTTTTACAAACCAAATCATTCCAGGAATAACACATGGAGAAAAATCAATTAAGTTTACATCCAATTCAACATTATGCCTAACTTTATACCATCGAGCTATACTTTCTTCAAATTTTGAATTAATATATGGATATCCATAGTGTCCTTCCTTTACTCTAGTTAATAAAGCGTCCTTTACTTCAATAGGGCTTGGAAATTCGGTGTCAGCTATCCAAAAAGGTAAAACATCGTCAGGACATAGTGATGGGTCAAATTTTTTAGCATCTGTACCTCTTCTACTTACACCTTTATCAAAATCGTAAATTATTTTTTTCATTATAAAATTCCTTTCTTTAAATATATATTTTACACTACTAAGTATGATACAACTAAGTTACAAACAAACATTACCATTGATGGAATAGAACATCTTTTTATTAAATCGGTTAATTCTACTTCTGCCATACCTGCAACTGAAATCATAGCTCCAGCAACAGGTGACATACTTCTACCTATTCCAGAAGATAGTTGCATTGGCAAAGCAATAGTTGCTGTAGATATTCCCATTTGCATCGTAACATCTGGAACTAAAGGACCAAATGCATACCATGAAGCATTACCAGACCCCAATAACATACCTGCAAGAAATGTAATTAGAGACATTAATGCCATTGTAATAATTGGTGCACTTCTTATAGATGCTAAAGCATTTGAAATAATGGTAATTCCCCCTAATAATTGAATTGCTTCTGCAAAAAGTGCTGCTCCTATTAAAATACTAACAACTCTAGCAAAAGAATTTCCCATAGCTTTTAAAACAACATTGAAATCGTTTGTAACTCTTTTTCTATCCTTTTTCACTAACAACTCTAAAGTGAAAACAAATATTAAACCAATCAAATTTGCTGTAACCACATCTAATTCAATCGTAGGAATAAAACTAAAAATGGTAATTAGTAAAAGTGGGATTACCGGTAAAATTGCATAAATAATAGGGCAATCAACATTTTCTACTTTTTCAGTTTTAATATCGTCACTATTTTTGCTTATTGATTTTTGATCAATTTTCCATAAATAAATAGGCAAGAAAATTGCTGCAATTATTATTAAGATAATGGCAGTTTTTGCTTGATATGTAAGAAAATATTCCATCATAGGCATTCCAACTACATTTTCTCCAGCAAAAATTGCACTTGAATCATTAGGACCCCAATCAACAAATCCAGACATTATTATTGCAGTAGCAGCGCTTAATTTACTAATTCCTAAAGAAGTTAAAATAGGAAAAGATATAGCCATAAGTAACATTGATAAGCCAGCATGACTTGTTATTACAAGTTTTAACATAGTTCCTATAACAAATAATAAGCTAAGGACTACATAAGGGCTTTTGATTTTAGATAATGGCTTAGTAGCTATATATGCTAATTTGGTAGAAGCACCAATATGTGACATGTACATAGCATAACCAGTAACCATCATCAGTGTAAGTCCAACTCCTGAAACATTAGACTTGAAAGCGTTTGTAGCATAAACAAAAACGTCAATAATGCCACTTCCTGAAGTTTCTTCACCTAAAATTGTAGCTCCGGTAATTATTGTAGAAATGAGTAAAACAAGTATTCCCGATGATAAGAAAACAAATACTGAGTTATACTCTTTTATAACTAGATATGCAACAATTACTATATATAGTAGTGTTACTATTATTGAAAATAACCCATTCATGATAACCTCCATAATTATTTTAATTAACATATCTGCAGATAAGTCTAAGGTAGAGGTGAAATCCAACCAAAAGGTTTATAATCTATACCTCTTGTATAGATTCTAAACCTTTTGGTTATTTTTGTCAATATAAATTAATCATAAAAATTAAAATAAAAAATTAATAGTTATTTTATATTTTATTGTAAGAAAATGTATAGGTTGTGAAACAATAAATAGTATATTTATTAGTGATAATGAAAATTTCGATAAAGAGTTTATTGTAATTAGAAATAAAACAATCTTAAATTATATGTATGTTAAAATTAAAATTAAAAAAGACATAAAATTAGTAGATGAATATTATAATAATAATTAGGTAGAGGAAGTAGATTATGAATCCTCATAAGCATATTTAAAATATATGTTTGGATTCATAATTACTTTTTTTCTTTAATTCTTCTTTCTTGAACTTTTCGTCTAATATTTAACCAAGCTTCTAAAACTTCAAAAGTAGTATTTATTTGTTCTTCAGAAAACATTTCTCGTACTATATTCATAGATTCTCCAAAATGTTTTTCATCATATTCTTTATGGCAGTCATTTAAAATTTTTCCTTTTTCTGTTATTCGTAAAAAAAATCTATTTTCGTTGTTCTTATCAATTTCTTTATAAATTAAACCTTTTTTTTCGATTTTTTTTAGTATTTGAGAGATTGCACCTTTAGTTTTTCCGGTATTTTTTGAAAGTTCCGTTAGCGTTGTATCAGGATTATCTGCTATTTCTTTTAAAGTATGAACTTCTACAGATGTATATACTTCACCGGTTCCATAATCATGAGGAACTTTTGTATTAATATAAAAATTAGAAACTTTATGAAGTACATCTACGGCATCAGCATTACTATATGTTTTTTTATTGTTCATTTTATCACCCATTATTATTATTATTTATAACATACGCTAGTATAGTTCATATTATTTAATAAATCAATAATATAACAAACCGTTTAATTAACAAAATTCGATTAAACGGTTAAACTTTATAAATTATCGTTTTGGTGCATCAGAGAGGAATCGAACCCCCAACACACGGTTCCGAAGACCGTTGCTCTATCCATTGAGCTACTGATGCATATACATTTATTTTATCATAAAAAGTTATTTATAAATTACTAAATTTAATATGGTATAATTATATATATTAATTTTAAGTATAAAGGAGTAAGTATGAGTACTATACTGCAAATGATATTAGAAAATAAGGACAAAGTTTTAAAAGTTCCTTTATTTTGTTTTTTTTCAATAGTAATAGTTTATATTGTATTTAAATTTATTAAAAAAGAAGGAATAGCAAAATATATTTTTGGTTTAGTTATGTTAGCAGTGGCTTTAGTATTATTTATTGTTTCAATTACTAATTTAACTGATCCTATAGTGTTAACTACATTGGAGTTTTTTGTCTTAACTTTAGCTTCAGGAGTTGTATCTTTATGTGCAGCTTGGTTTTTGGATTTGTTTTTTGTAAAAGGAAAGAAATAAACTATGGAGAAAAAAATAGCTGCCTTTTTTGATATTGATGGAACTATTGCTAGGGAAACTTTAATTGTAAGACATTTTAAGAAATTACTTAATTATGGAATTATAGAGCAATCTGTTTGGTATGATAAAATTAGACCTTTTCAAGATGCATATTCTAAAAGATATAATGACTATGATTATTATTTTCTAGCGCTTGCTGATGCTTATAGAGAAAGTATTACAGGTTTTAATAGTGTTTTTAATCAATTTATTTCCCAACAAGTAGTTGAAGAAATTGGAGAAATTGTATACAAATATACTCGTAGTAGAATAAATTTTCACAAAGAAAACAATCATTATATTTTCTTTATATCCGGTAGTCCAGATTTTTTAGTTAAGGAAATGGCTTTGAAATATGAAGTTACTGAATATAGAGGATCAAAGTATAATATTGATGATAATGATAATTTTAATGGTGAAATTGAACCTATGTGGCAAAGTCGAAAAAAACAAAAGGAAGTTTTAAAATTAGCTGAGAAATATAATGTAGATTTATTAAATTCTTACAGTTATGGAGACACTTCTGGAGATGTTTCAATGTTAAAGTTAACAGGCAACTCCATTGCTATTAATCCTACTAAAGAATTGGTAGATATCATAAAAGAAGACGAGGAATTAAAGGATAAAGCTAAAATAATCGTTGAGAGAAAAGATGTGATTTATTCTTTAGATTCTTCAGTTAACATACTGGAAATATAAAATTATTATTTAGATTATGATTGATATTGAATTTCATTTATTCCGATGATATAATTAAATTGCATTAAAAATCAAGGAGGGATTTATGAATTATATAGGAAAAAAAGTCGAAGAATTTAAAGTTCCAGCATATAAAGATGGAGCTTTAACAACTGTTTCAAGTGACGATTTAAAAGGCAAATGGTCAGTATTATTCTTCTATCCTGGAGATTTTACTTTTGTTTGTCCTACAGAGTTAGAAGAATTGCAAGGCTTATATGAGGAATTTAAAGATATAGGAACAGAAATTTATGGAGTTTCAACTGACAGTGAATTTGTTCATAAAGCTTGGTTAGATGCATCAGAACAAATGAGTAAAGTAGAGTATCCATTATTATCTGATAGATCTTTTACTCTTTGTAATCAGTTTGGTGTTCTTATAGAAGAAGAAGGACAAGCAAGAAGAGGTACTTTTGTAATTAATCCAGATTTAGAAATAGTTCTATATGAAGTAAGTGCTGATGGTATTGGTAGAAATGCCAAGGAATTACTAAGAAAGGTAAAAGCAGCACAATATGTAGCTAAATATGGTGATCAAGTTTGTCCAGCAAGTTGGGAGCCAGGAGATGATACTTTAACTCCAGGAATTGATCTTGTAGGAAAATTATAATATTTAAAGTCTTGGTAAAAAACCAAGACTTTTTTTATGAAATATCCTATTTGTTAATTTTTTTGATTTCATTAAAGAATTTAGACGGTTTAACCTTTGTATTGTACCTATATTTAGGGAATACTAGGTATAATTGTTTTTTTGCTCTTGTAATTCCAACATAGAATAATCTTCTTTCCTCTTCTAAATTAGAAGCCTTGTCACTGTATATTGGAAATTCACCATCTACTAGGTCAATTAATAAAACATTGTCATATTCCAATCCTTTTGACTGATGTATAGTTGATATAAAAATATTGCTAGTGTTAAAGTTTTTATTTTTCAATGTGGATTCTATATTTTTAAAAGCTTTTAAAAGTTCATTTATAGTATTATAATCCTTGGCAAAGTATAAAATTATTTCTTGAATATATTTTATTGGAATATTTTCAAAGTGCTTAGAAATATATTCGATATAGCCCAACTCTTCAAAAATCAATTTAATAGAATTGTATAAATTCAAATTAACTACTTTATCAAGTACGAATTTCAAATTTTCCACCAATTCCTTCTGATATTCTTTTATATAGGAATCGTCTAATATTGTATCTAATATACTCTTGTTAAAACCAATATTTAAGCCATATATATAATCCTTTTTTAAATATAAATTTAATTTATAATAAATTGATTTAAAAAGTTCAAGATTACTATTATCAAGAGCAAAATCTATAATATTATTTAAATCCTGTAGAACAATATTTAGGCTATTGTTATTGAAATTTAATCTTTTGTTAAACTGTATCTTGTTTTTTATTAAATCAAAGGCAATAGCGTAAGCACTTATATTATTTCTAAAAAGAATAGCTAAATTTTCCTTATTATTTAGTTTAAAAATTTTATTGGAAATAAATATATTTTGTGTTTCAATATTTTTAACTTTTATTATTTGTATAGGAGTTTTTTCGTCATTATGACTTTCAACTGTTTTTAAATATCTTTCCTTATTATTTTTTATTATATAGTCAGAAAGCATGACAATATCCTTTGTAGACCTATAATTTTTATTTAAATAATAGTATTTTATATCTTTAAAAATCGAATTAATTTTCAACAAATATTCTGGATTAGCACCTCTAAAAGAGTAAATAGATTGATCATCATCGGCTAGTATATATATATTGTTTTCTGGATAAGCGATTAATTCTAAAATTTTAAACTGAATTAGACTAGCGTCTTGACCTTCATCTAACTGAAAATATTTATAATTTCTTTTTATAATCCTTAGAATATCGTCGTTATTTTTTAATATATTATATGCATAAGTTAGCATATCATCAAAATCAAATAAGTTATTTTTCTTTTTATAATCCTCATACTTTATTGCAATATTAATAAAATGATTGCTATTAAAATTATCTATGTTTAGCATATTATTTTTCATTAGACTATAGTTTGCAAAAAAATAATCTAGATCATCATTAGAAGGGGGAGATTTATAATTCTCATAAAAAATTCTTTTTAATAATTTATATTTATTAAAAATGTTATTTCCTTCTATTAATTTTAAATTTATTTTATACTTTTTAGAAAATAATTTAATAACATTAAAAGCAAAAGCGTGGATTGTAGAAAAAACTGCCTTGTTATTACTGGTCATTGAATCGAAACGAGTTTTCATATCTGTAGCTTGGGTTTTACTAAAGGTTAAATTTAAAATTTGTTTATATTCTACAGATTGGGTATTATTTAAGTATATGATTCTATTTAACAAAACCGTAGTTTTACCTGAGCCGGGCACAGCTAAAACCAATGCCGGACCATTTTTGTGTGAAATTGCTTTTTTTTGTTGGTCTGATATAATCATTTAATCACCAAGTTGATTATATCAGAATAATAATAGAAATAAAAAATAAAGGAGTTTTTAAATGAGATTAAATGAATTTATGGAACAGAGAAAATCTTCTAGAGAATATAAAAACAAAAAATTATCGAAGAAAGAAATAGCACTAGTAGAAGAAATTTTAGATGATGTAAATAATAAAGCAAAAGATTGTAATGTTGATTATAGATTATTTAATGGAAAAGATGTTTATGAAGGTTTAAAGGGCGAAGGTGGATATTCCGGAGTAATGATAGAAGCACCAGCGTACATTACACTGGGCATGTCACAATTAAATGACAAGGCTTACATATATGGTTCCTATTATTTAGAAGATATAATTGGGAAGTTGTCGAGTTTAGGCTTTGGAACTTGTTGGGTTAGCTTATTTTCAGTAGATAAGGAATTAAAGGAAAAAGTATTTAAATTAAATGAAACAGTAGATTTTATTTTGGCTTTTGGTAAACCTGTAACCCAATCTATTCTTACAGATGAGCCATATAGTAATAGACTAAGTATGGAAGAATTTGTTTTCTTCAATGACTTTAACACTCCTGCTACTGTTGAAAAACTGGAAGATTATGGCCTTGATGAAATATTCTATTATTTGAGAAATGCACCATCAGCATTTAATAAACAACCTTGGAGATTTTTAATTAAAGATGGTAAAATTGATTTATTTATAGATGATTTTCAAGGCAATGTAAATTTAACTGATGCAGGAATTGTAATGTATTATTATGAACAATTGGCTGCACTAACAGGTATTAATGCAAGCTGGGACTTGGAAGTAGATCCTTGTATTGAAACCGATAAAAAATTTATAGGAAGGACTAATTTCTAGAAGTGGGAAACCACTTCTTTTAAATTTATGGAAAAATACAGAAGAAGTAATAACTATGTAAATATTGCTAATAGTTTTTATATAAATAAAAATCTTGAAAAAGCTTTACTCTATTATTTTAAGGCTTTAGAATTCGATAATATTAAAGATGAATATATAAATATATATTTAAATATAGCACAAATCTATTTTGAATTAGATGAAAAATATAAGGCCATAGATATTTACCAAACTATTTTAAAAAAATTTGGAGATATTAAAGAGGCTTATTATGGAATAGCTGTTATGTATGATTATTTAGATAAGTTTAAAGAAGCGGAAAAATATTATGTAGAATCCTTAAAAATAGATAATACTTTTAGAGATGCACTATTTTTTCTAGCTGATTTATATGATAGAAAAGATGAAGTTGAAAAAGCAATTTTATATTATAAAATGACAATTGAGAAGCATCCTAATGATTACATGGCATATAATAACTTAGGAAGTATTTATGAACAAAACTCTAAATATAAAGAGGCAATAAAATTTTTAAAAAAATCAATTGAAATTAATCCAAATTACTATTTGTCAGTATTTAATTTAGGAATAGCATATAAGGGATTAGACGATTATATTAATGCGGAGAAATATTATTTACTTGCCTTAGAACTTAACCCTTTGGAAAGTAATATATATTTAAACCTATCAGCCCTCTATATTGAGAGTAAAGAATTTGAAAAAAGCTATAATATTTTAAACAAGGGAATTGAAAATATTCCAACATCAGAAAATTTATTCTATAATAGAAGTTGTGTAAATTTGAAATTTAACAAAATCAATGAAGCTATGGATGACTTAGAAATTGCTTGTGAATTAAATCCTAGAATTGCAGATTATTCCTTAATAGATAAAGACTTTGATGACCTTAGGAAAGATAGCAGGTATTTAAAAATAATAAATGATTACTTGAAATAATTATAGGACAACGATATACTTATTATAGTATAACGTAAGGAGTGATTATTTTGAGAAAGAAAAGTTATTTAATTGTTATGTCTCTTGTATTAGTATTTACAATGTTTTTAACATCATGTTCAAATACTAATACAAGAGATACAACTAAGGAAGGCAGTACAAAGGAAGTAAAGAAAACAGAGGAAAAGGTTAGCAGTAAAATAACAGTAGCTGCTGCAGCAAGTCTAACAGATGCTTTTAATGAAATGCAACCTATATTTAAGGAAAAAGAAAATATAGAGTTAGAATTTACATATGGAGCAAGTGGTACTTTACAAAAACAAATTGAAGAAGGGGCAGGTATAGATTTATTTATTTCTGCTAGTACTAAAAATATGGATGAATTAGTAGAAAAAGATTTAATAGACAAAGATACTGTTGATACTATTGTAAAAAATGCTCTAGTCTTAATTACACCAAAAGATTCTGAAGTAAAAAGTATTGCAGACTTAGAAGCTCTAAATGATAAAATTGCAATTGGAGAAACAGAGTCAGTTCCTGCAGGACAATATGCAAAACAATCTTTAGAAAGTCTTGATTTATGGAATAAATTAGAAGATAAATATGTTTTTGCAAAAGATGTAAGAGCGGTACTATCATATGTAAGTACAGGAGAAGCTGGAGCGGGCTTTGTATATAAAAGTGACACTATTGGAGAAGATAATGTAGTTATAGTTGAAACTATAGAAGAATCCAATCATGACCTAATAATATATCCAGGTGGGGTTATTTCTGAAAGTAAGGAAAGAGATGCTGCAATGAAATTTTTAGATTATCTTAAAACCGATGAAGCAAAAGAAATATTAACAAAATATGGATTTGTAGTAGATTAATGAATATTTGGGAGCCAATAATACTTTCTTTAAAAGTTGCGACTATATCAACAATATTCACTTTAATAATTGGAACTTTTTTTGCCCATATATTTACGAAGTACAATTTTCCTTTTAAAGATGGCCTAGAAGTAATTTTTACATTACCAATGACAATACCACCTACAATAGTAGGCTATTTGTTATTAATTCTTCTAGGTAGAAGGGGACCGGTAGGAATATTCCTAGAAGAAGTATTCGGTATAAGAATTATTTTCACTTGGGTTGCAGCCTGTATTGCATCAATAGTTGTATCGTTACCGTTAATGTACCAAAGTATTAAATCCTCATTGCAAGGTGTAAATCCTGTTTATGAAAAAGCGGCAAAAACATTAGGGGTTTCAAATATAAAAATATTTTTTAAAATTACTGTTCCCTTAGCATTACCGGGAATAGTAAGTGGTATTGTCCTTTCTTTTTCAAGAGCGTTAGGAGAGTTTGGTGCAACTTTAATGGTTGCAGGAAATATTCCCGGAAAAACAGAAACTATTCCATTGGCCATTTACTATGCTGTAGAAAGCAATAATAAAGAAAAAGCAAATACCTTAATGTTAATTGTAATAATCTTTAGTTTTATAAATATATATTTATTAAATAAATGGCTTAAGAAAAAGAGGATGAACTAATGTCTAATTTAAAAGTTAAGATAAATAAAAAACTTAATCATTTTACCTTAGATTTGGATTTTGAATTAGGAAAAGAGATATTGGTTATTCAAGGGGAATCAGGCTCGGGAAAAACAAGTACATTAAATATTATTTCCGGTTTAATGAAACCGGATAGGGCGTATATAAAATTAAATAATTCGGTTTTAGTAGATAGTAAAAATAAAATATATGAAAAGGTTCAAAATAGAAATATTGGTTATGTGTTTCAAGATTTTGCACTTTTTCCTAATATGACTGTAAAGAATAATATAAAATTTGCAATTAAAGATGAAAAGATTTATGAAGAAATTATAAGCTTATTAAAGATTGAACATCTTCTAAATAATTTTCCTGCTGAGATTTCTGGAGGAGAAAAACAAAGGGTAGCCTTGGCTAGAACATTGGTCACAAAACCTAAATTACTTTTATTAGATGAACCATTTTCAGCTTTAGATAGTAAGCTAAAAAATAAATTATATATTGAGTTTCAAAATATTATAAAAAATTTAAATATTCCGGTTATTTTAATCACCCATAATGAAATAGAAGCAAAAATATTAGGTGACAAGTTATTATATTTAAAAAACGGAAAAATTCAAGCTAGGTAATCCCTAGCTTTTTCATTTGTTTTTATAATGTTATAATATAAAGTGGAGGATTAAAATGAATATTAAAAATAATATAGTAAATTATATTTCATCTAATAATTATAAGCCAATGACAAAAGAAGAATTAGCATTGGAATTTAATATAGGTATAAAAGAATATAGGGATTTCTTTAAAATATTAAAAGATTTAGAAAAAGAAGGTTTGTTATATAGAACTAAAAGAGAAAAATATGTTTTGACTTCTTCAGAAGGTTTATATAAGGGTACATTACAGGGAAACAAAGCCGGATTTGCATATTTTATTGAAGAAAATAAATCTATTTCTGATGTTTTTATTTCAAAAGATAGTTTAAATGGAGGAAAACATAAGGATAGAGTATTAATAAGGATTTTAGTAGACGAAAAAGAGTCCAGAAGTGCTGAAGGCGAAGTTGTAAAAATAATAGAGGAAAGTAAAACTCCAATAGTTGGGACCTATAAGGATTCAAAGCAATTTGGTTTTGTAATTCCAGACGACTCTAAATATGGATTTGATATTTTTATTGCAAAAAGGGATAAAAATGGAGCTAAAAACAATGATAAGGTAGTTATAAAGTTAAAAGATACAGTTAAAAATGGCAAGAGTCCGGAAGGAATTATAACTTCAGTACTAGGTAATAAAAATGAAAAAGGTGTTGATATTTCAAGTATTGCATTGGAATTTCAACTACCTTATGAGTTTTCAAATAAACTTTTAGAAAAGGCCGATAAAGTTCCACAAAAAGTATCAAAAGAAGAAATTAAGAAGAGAAAGGACTTTAGAGATTTATTTACCGTAACAATTGACGGCGAGGACGCCAAGGATTTCGATGATGCTGTTTCCATAGATAAAAAGGGAGATAACTATATATTATATGTTCATATAGCTGATGTAGCTCATTATGTAGCTAAAGGAAGCGCTTTAGATAGAGAAGCTTATAAAAGAGGTAATTCTGTTTATTTATTAGATAGGGTTATTCCAATGCTTCCTAAACAATTATCCAATGGCATATGTAGTTTAAATCCTAATGTAGACAGACTTACTATAACATGTAAAATGGAAATAAATCCTAAAGGTAAGGTTGTAGATTATAAATTTTTTGAGTCTGTTGTTAACTCGGATTACAGACTGGTTTATGAAAAAGTGTCGGATATTCTTGAAAATAAGTCAGATTATTATAATGATGATTATTTAAATAATAAATTAAGGATAATGGCTGAACTTTTTGAAATATTAAAAGATAAAAGAAAAAATCGTGGTAGTATTGATTTTAATTTTGTTGAGTCAAAAATAATATTAGATGAAAATGGAAAAGCTGTAGATGTGGTCAAAGAGGAAAGAAGAGTTGCCAATAGAATCATTGAGGAGTTTATGATTGTAACTAATGAAACAGTTGGTGCACATTTTGGCTATATGGAAGAACCATTTATTTATAGAGTCCATATTGAGCCAAGTAAGGAGAAAGTTCTACAGTTTAAAAATATAATTAAAAAATTTGGTTATTTTTTAAAGGGACAAGATATTTATTCTAAGGATTTTCAAAAAATATTGGAAGACGTAAAAGGAAAGCCTGAGGAAATGTTAGTTTCAACATTACTACTTCGCTCCCTTTCAAAAGCAGAATATAGTTTAGAACCGGATATACATTTTGGTTTATCCAGTATGTTTTATTCTCATTTTACATCTCCAATAAGAAGATACCCGGATTTATTTATTCACAGAATTCTAAAAAACTTTATTCATAATAAACCTAATACTAAAAACATTAAGGCATATTTAGAGATGATAGATGAAGTAGCACACCATTGTTCAATAACTGAAAGAAGAGCTGAAGAAGCAGAATACGAAGTAAATGATATGAAAATGGCAGAATATATGGAACAGCATATTGGTGAAGAATTTGAAGGTATTATTTCATCCCTAACTAATTTTGGTATTTTTGTTCAGCTTAATAATGGAATAGAAGGATTAGTACAATATGCCCAAATGAAAGATGATTATTACACTTTTAATCAAGAATCATATATAGTAGTAGGTGAAACTAGGAACAAAATGTACAATCTTGGTCAACAAGTTACAGTAAAAGTGATAGATGCTAGTAGTTCTAGAAGACAAATAGATTTTGAATTTATTAATTAATGGTGAAAAATATGAGTAAAAAAATTATAGCTAACAATAAAAAAGCACGTTATGAATATTTTATTGAAGAGGTATTTGAAGCAGGAATTGTTTTAAAAGGTACTGAAGTAAAATCCATAAGACGAGGGAAAGTCTCTATTAAAGAAAGCTATTGCCTATTAAAAGATGGGGAGCTTTTTATATTTGGTATGCACATTAGTCCATACGAACATGGTAATAGGTATAATGTAGACCCTTTAAGAACAAGAAAATTACTTCTTCATAAAAAACAAATTAATAAGCTAATAGGTGCTACAAAAGAAAAGGGCTTTACAATTGTACCTTTAAAGTTATATTTAAAGGATGGTTTAGTAAAATTGGAAATAGCCTTAGCTAAAGGTAAAAAAATATACGATAAAAGAGATAGTATTGCTAAAAAAGATGCTGAGAGAAGAATTCGTAGAGCTGTAAAGGAAAGATACTAAAAAACTTATAAAAGCTGTAACAACTATAAATTGTTATGGCTTTTATTTTTTATAGGAGTAGAATGTGATTAAAATATTAATTAGCAATATGGAAGAAATAATTAGAAATAAAGAATTTTTAAACTTGCTTAAAGTAAAGTTAAGTAAGGGGAAACTTTTATTTGTTCCATCAAATCTAAAGAATAAAAAATTAACTGAAGAATTCGGTACTGAAATATATAAGTTATTTTTAAAAAATAATTTATTATTTGTTGATATTGAATATTTATATGAAGATTTTGATTTTAAATTATTAAACAGCATGAATGAATATTCTCTTATATTTTTAATGGGGGGAGATACTGTTGAACAAAATAGCTTTATAACAAAAATTAATTTGATGAAATCTTGAGAGAATATAAGGGGATTTTTATTGGAATGAGTGCTGGTGCACTTAATATGTGTAAATTTACTATAGATACGCCTAAAAATATAAAAGATGAAATAATTTATCTAAGCGGCTTAAGTCTAACAGAGTTAACAGTTGAAGTACATTTTAATAAAAATAATAAAAATCAATTATTAATTTTAGAAAAAACAAATATGCCTGTATATTGTATAGTTGATACTGGAGCAGTAGTGGAAATGGATAAAAAAGTTTATGTATATGGAGATGTTTATAAATATGACAATATGCTGGAAAAACTTCCAAACAAATATATAATAAAAAAATAGAGATTTATTTCTCTATTTTCTTATAATTGTCAATATTGAATTCTTTTAAATTTACCATTTTAGTTTCATAATTATCATAATATACCATACCGGGTTTGGCGTGTTTAGCCTTACGTACATTTTTCTTTAAAGTATAGTCTACAAGAACATGGTCTTCTTGAGATTGGCTGCTATAATAGGCTGCTAACATCGAAGCATCATAAATGTCTTCTTCTACAATATTATTACCTCTTAAAATTACATGAGAACCTGGAACATCTTTTGCATGTAAGAAGTAGTCGTTTTTGTTAGCAAATTTTAATGTAAGATAGTCATTTTGATAATTATTTTTTCCAATATAAATGTCGTTGTTATTTTTGTTTTTATAGTGTAAAGGAAGGGATGGTTTAGATTTAATCTTAGGTTTTTTCCTTTTTTTCAAATAACCATTACTTTCAAGTTCATCCCTTATTTCATCAATTTCATTATTTGAATTAATATATTTAAGACTTTCTAAAACTTGATAAATATATGCTATTTCAGATTCTAATTTCGGAATTTGAGTTTTCAATAATTTATTTGATGTTTTCAATTTACTGTATTTTTTATAATAGAATTGAGCATTTTCCCAAGGACTCTTAGTTTCATCTAATTTTATTTCAACAAGACTTAAATCAGGGTCATAAAAATTTTCCGCTTCTAATATAGTTTGTCCCCTTTTTATAAGATGACTATTTGCAGATATTAAATCAGCCCATACTTTATATTTTTCCCTATCGGAACTAATAACTTCTTCCTGTTTAAGTTTTTCCAATTTACTTAAATTTCTATTTAAAATAGTTTTTACTTTCTTTTGTAAATTAGAAATTTTTTGTCCAACTTTATCAGAAATAGTTGTTTGGCTGTAAAAATCATCTATTAATTCTGAAACATTTTCAAAACTAGAATAATTTTCACCTAAATGATTTAATTTTATAATATGAAAATCTAAATAATTATTATTGGAATCTTTATATATATTAAATTTATATTCTTTATTTATAATGGAATTACTTATGTCTTTAAAGCTTAAGTCAATTAATTTCAAATTGTCTTCACTTAAGTCAGAAGTTTTTATGTCACTATCTAAATTTGCCCTGTAGGAAATTTCTTTTCCTAACTGAGGACTAAATCCAGTATAGTTCATATAAAAAAGTCGTGATAATTTAACGGGTTTTTCTAATTTTGAAATTATTTCACTTGGATAAATTTTTTCTTTCATTATATCAGTTTTATTATCGGGAATACTTGAATATTCCATTCCTGGTAAAACCTGTCTAATTCTACTTAAATCCAATGTAATTCTTTTTATACTATCAATAATTTTTTGATCCTTTTTATATGTTAAAATTATATTAGAATATTTTCCCATTAGCTCGATAATAAGGGTTTTTGTTATAAAATCACCTAACTCATCTAATGATTTTACATCTATTTTAATAACCCTATCAAGTCCAACTTGTTCAATATTAGTAATACTTCCACCTTGAATATGCTTTCTAAGTAGCATACAAAAATTAGGAGCTTGGACCGGATTTTCGAAATTATTCTTTGTTATATTTATTCTAGGACTATTACTAGAAGCATCTATCAATAATTTATAATTATTTTTATTGTTGTAAATGTTAAATACTAAAGAATTTTTTTCAGGTTGATTGATTTTGTTTATCTTCCCATTAATTAATAATTTTTGTAATTGTTCTACTATAGATTTTGTAACTATACCATCAAAACTCAAAATATCACCTCAAAGTAATTATATCATAGTAATTGTTAAGAAAATGTAATAATCTATTGTATTCTATTTTAATATATATTAAAATAAAGTAATTAAGGAAAAGGAGAGAATATGGTTTATTCAATGACAGGCTTTGGAAGAAGCGATGGAGAAAATGATGATTTTACAATATCTATTGAAATAAAAACAGTTAATCATAAGTATTTAGATATTCAGATTAAATCACCATATTATTTTAATTATTTAGAAGAAGATATTAAAAAAACAGTAAAAAAATACCTTAATAGAGGTCGTATTGAAATATTCATAAAATCTACAAGAAAAATTGGAAATGCTGCAAAAATTGATGTAGATTATCTTTTAGCTAAAAGTATTAATGAAGCTTTAAATAATTTAAAAAATGAACTACAAATTAATGAAGAAGTAGGTTTAAATAATATTTTAAAGTACGATGGTGTAATTAATTTACAATATGAAGAACCTAATGAAGACAGTACAAAAAAACTTGTTATAGGTTTAATGGAAGAAGCTCTAGTAGAGTTAAAAAACATGAGAAAAGTAGAGGGTGAGAACTTAAGTAAAATTATTGAAACTCAATTATTAGAAATTAGCAAATTGATTTCTGAAATAGAAATAGAATCACCTAAACTCACTGAAAAATATAGGGAAGATCTTTTAGAAAAATTAAATGATATTTTTTCTGAAACAGAATCTTTAGACATGGATAGAATTAGTTTAGAAATAGCCCTATATGCGGATAAATCCGATATTACTGAAGAAATAGTAAGGCTTAGATCCCACATAGACCAATTTACAAACACTATGAAAGAAAATTCGTCTATAGGACGAAAACTGGATTTTATTATTCAGGAAATGAATAGAGAAGTAAATACTATAAGTTCAAAATCTAATGATAAAATTATTACTGAAAAATCAATAGAGCTTAAGACTTTAATAGAAAAAATTAGAGAACAAATACAAAATATTGAATAATGGAGGATTAAATGAGAGATGGATTCTTATTAGTATTATCAGGACCTTCAGGTGTTGGAAAAGGTACTGTTTGTGAAGCATTATTAGATAAAAGAAAAGATATTAAATATTCGATTTCAGCTACAACACGTAAAAAAAGGCCACAAGAAAAAAATGGTGAGAACTATTATTTTTTATCCTTAGATGAATTTAAAGACAAAATAGACGATGGAGAATTTATTGAATATGCTAAAGTTCATGGAAATTATTATGGTACTCCAAAAAGTTATGTAGTTGATAAAATTGCTGAAGGCGATATTGTTATATTGGAAATTGATGTTCAAGGTGCTTTACAGGTAAAAGAAAATTATCCGGGAGCTGTTTATATTTTCTTATTACCACCGGATATGAAGGAATTGAGAAGTAGAATTGAAAAAAGAGCAACTGAAGATGAAGAAACTATAAATCTTAGGATGAATAATGCTAAGAATGAATTATCATTTATAGATAAATATGATTATGCAGTTATTAATGATGAAATAGAAAAAACTGTGAAAAAAATAGAATGTATTATTGAAGCTGAAAAATTGAAAGTTACAAATATACAAGGGGTGAAATTATGATTAATCCATCATTTAAAGAATTAGAAAAAATTAGTAATAGTAGATATGCCATTTGTGTTATGGCTTCAAAGAGAGCTAGAAAAATAATAGATGGTGCTGAAGTATTAATAAAAACAAAAGATAAGAATCCTGTTACTATAGCCATAGAAGAAATTATGGAAGGTAAAGTTACAGAAGTAAAGGGAGAATAATGGGTAAAAAAAGAATTTTAATTTGTGTAACGGCAGGAATAGCAATTTATAAAGTTGTAGATGTTGTATCTAGATTAGTTAAAAAAGGTTATGAATTGGAAATAATTATGACAGAAGCTGCTACTAAATTAATTTCTCCTTTAGTATTTGAAACTATGGGTAATTGTTTAGTCCATACTGATATGTTTCATAATGGACACCATTATGAGGTTGAGCATATTGAAATTGCTAAAAGAGCTGATTTATGTTTAATAGCTCCTGCAACGGCAAATACTATTGCTAAATTAGCCAATGGCGTAGCAGATAATTTACTTACATCAACCTTGCTGGCATATACAAAAGATACTTTTGTGGCAATAGCCATGAATACCAATATGCTAAACAATATTGCCACAGTTAATAATGTTAATATACTGAAAAAAAGAGGATTTAAATTTATTAATTCAAACGTTGGCTATTTAGCATGTAATACCTATGGTGACGGAAGATTAGCTGAACCTATAGAAATTGTTGAAGAGATAGATAGGTATTTTATAAAAAAAGATTTAATAGGTAAAAAGGTTATAGTAACAGCTGGTCCTACAATAGAAAGAATTGACCCTGTAAGATATATTACCAATGACTCAAGCGGTAAAATGGGCTATGCTATTGCAGAATCAGCTTATAATAGAGGAGCAGAAGTAGTATTAGTTTCCGGACCTAGTAAATTAAATATTTCCGAAGGAATAAAGAAAATAGATATAACTACAAATAATGAGTTAAAAAAGTCAATTGAAAATGAATTTAATAATGCAGATGTTTTAATTATGGCTGCTGCACCTTGTGATTTTAGGGTAAAAGAACAAAGTAAGGAAAAAATCAAAAGGAAGGAAGAAAATCTTCTTTTAGAACTAATTCCAAATGAGGATATACTGTCCTATTTTGGTAAAATTAAAGGTAAAAGACTAGTTATTGGCTTTGCGGCAGAATCTAACAACTTAATTGAAAATAGTAAAAGAAAATTAGAAAACAAAAATGTAGATTACATTATAGCAAATAACATAACCGAAAAAGATGCCGGTTTTAATGTAGATACAAATAAAGTGAAAATTATTTCTAAAGATGAAATAATAGATTTACCATTAATGTTAAAAAGTGAAGTAGCTAATAAAATATTGGATTTAATATAAATGATTTATGTAGAAATTGTTCTTGAAAATAAGACCAGAGTAACAGATAGAATATACACCTATAAAGTTGACGAGCAATACAAACATGATGTGAAAATTGGAAAAAGAGTAATTGTTCCTTTTGGAAAAGGTAATAAAAAACGACTGGGTATTATAGTAAATATTTTAGATGAGGTTAATTTTAAATTTGAATTAAAATATATTTATAAAATAGTAGATAAAAACCCAATAGTTACAACTGATTTAATAGAATTGGCTTTTTATATGAGAGATAGGTATTTGTCAGATTTTTCTTCTGCTTTTCAAACGGTTCTACCTCCAGGAAACTGGAAAGATTTGGAGGAAGTTTATTTTGTAAATGAAAATTCTATTAATGATTTAGATGGGGAAACTTATAATTTTTTTATAAAACCTAGATCCTATGAGGATATTCAAAAAAAATATCCTAATTTAAATATTACTGAATTATTGGAAAATAATATTCTAAAAACTAAATATATTATTAAAAATTCCATAAAAGAAAGGAAAACTTACTTTTATGAATATAATAAGAATTTTAAGTTAAAAAGTATTAGAAAAAATGCAAAATCTCAAATTAAAATAATCGATTATTTAAAAAATAATGGAAAAACAGAAATAAAAAAGTTATTGAAGAACACCTCCACATCATCTAGTGTTTTAAAAACCTTAGAGAAAAAAGAGGCTATAATAAAAATAGAAGAAGTTAGTTATGGTAAAGTAATCGAAGAAAATGAAATTTATAAAAAAATTACCTTAAATAATGAGCAGAAAGAAATATTTAATAAGATTTTAAAAAGTGAAAATAATTTTAATTTAATTCATGGTGTTACAGGTAGTGGGAAAACGGAAATATATTTACATTTAACTGAACAAATTTTAAAAGAAAACAAGTCTGTAATAATCCTAGTACCGGAAATTTCCTTAACACCACAGACAATCGAACGGTTTTCTGGTAGATTTCCAAATCAAGTAGCTGTACTTCATTCTAAGTTAACACCTACAGAAAAATTAGAGCAATGGCAACAAATTGAAAATGGTGATTATAAGATTGTAGTTGGTGCAAGGTCAGCTGTTTTTGCACCAGTAAAAAACTTAGGTCTTTTAATAATAGATGAGGAACATGACACTAGTTATTATAGTGAAAAAAATCCTAAATATAATACTATTGAAGTTGCTGAATATAGAACTAGACAAAATAATGCAAAACTAGTCCTAGGATCAGCTACACCCAGTATTGAATCCTATTACAAAGCTAAAGAGGGTTACTATAATTTATTTACAATAATGAATAGGGCAACAAATTCTTCTTTACCAAAAGTAAATATAGTAGATATGAGGGAGGAATTAAAAGCTGGCAATACTTCAATTTTTAGTTCCAAACTTAAAGAAGCTCTTGAAGAGAATTTATCTTTAGGTAATCAAAGTATTTTATTTTTGAATAAAAGAGGACATACTTCCTATATTTTTTGTAGAAGATGTGGTTATGTGGAAATGTGTCAACATTGTGATGTTTCAATGACTTATCATAAAAGAAGTAATAGGCTAGTCTGTCATCACTGTGGTAGAACAAAATATAAACCTAATATTTGTCCTAATTGTGGAAGTAGGTATATTAAAGAGTTTGGAGCAGGTACAGAAAAGCTGGAAGAAGAGTGTAGAAAATTATTTCCAGATGCAAATATATACAGAATAGATGGAGATACAAATACAGGTAAAAACACCTATACTAATTTATATAACAAAATGAAAAACAAGGAGATTGATATTCTAATTGGAACACAAATGATAACTAAGGGATTTGATTTTAAAGATGTAACCTTAGTTGGAATAGTTGCAGCGGATATTAGTTTAAATGTTGGAGATTATAAATCCTCGGAAAAAACATTTCAGTTACTAACCCAAGTAGCGGGAAGAGCAGGAAGAGGAGAAAGTACTGGTAATGTGTTTATACAAACATATAAACCGGGCCATTATTCAATTATGGCAAGTAAAAATCATGATTATGAATCATTTTATAATTTAGAAATAGAATATCGAAAAAGATTTAAATATCCTCCTTTTTACAAATTATTAAATATAAAGGTATCGGGTAAAAATAGAACGCAAACAAGATTAAAGCTTTTTGAAATACTTAGGTATATTCAAAATAATATTAAGAAAGAAAAATTAAAGAATATAGAAATTATTGGACCGAATCCTAGTCCTGTAAATAGAATTAATGATTTTTTTAGATTTGATATTCATTTTAAATTTGAAAAAAATGACTTGGATTTTCTAAAAATAATAAAAAGAGTGTTAATTGAAGATGAATATAAGATTAATTTAACAGGATTTAAATTAAGTATAACTGTTAATCCTATATCATTTTTTTAGGAGGCAATATGGCAATTAGACAAATTAGAATAGAAGGAGATCCATTACTAAGAAAAAAATCTAGGGAAGTTTCTGAAATTAATGAAAGAATATTGGAACTTCTTGATGATATGAAAGATACTTTATATGAAGCAGAGGGGTTAGGATTGGCTGCTCCACAAGTAGGTGTCTTAAGAAGAGTAGTAGTGGTAGATATGAGAGATGAAGAAGGATTATTGATGATGATAAATCCTAAAATAATAGAAGAAAGCGATGAAACACAAATAAATATTGAAGGTTGTTTATCGGTTCCAGATGAATCTGGTTATGTCCAAAGACCAAAGGAATTAACTGTTGAGTATCTTGATGAAAAAGGAGAAAAACGCACTATGAAATGTGATGGATATAAGGCCGTTTGTATAAGTCATGAACTGGATCATTTAGAAGGAATACTTTATATAGATAAGAAAATAGAAGTAGATGAAGAAATGCTAGAAAAAGAAGGAATGTTAGAAGAAGAAATATTAGAAGAAGAAAATGGTGAAAATGAATGATTAAAATAGTTTTCTTAGGAACACCGGATTTTGCTGTGGAATCATTAAGAAAATTAAATGAAGATAAAAATATTTCTGTGGATTTAGTAATTAGTCAGAAGGACAAAAAAAGGAGTAGGGGAAAATTTACCCCTACTCCGGTAAAACAATATGCAATAGAAAACAATTTAGAATGTATTACACCGGAAAATATTAATTCAGATGAGGTTTACGAGACTTTAAAGGAACTTAACCCTGATTTATTAGTAGTTGTTGCATATGGACAAATAATAGGGGATAGATTATTAACTCGATTTAAAGATAGGATTATAAACCTACATTCTTCCGTACTTCCTAAATACAGAGGTGCTGCACCTATAAATTGGGCTATAATTGAAGGTGAAAAAGAAACTGGTACAACTATTATGTTAGTTGAGAAGGAACTTGATTCCGGAGACATTTTAAAAATTGAAAATACTCCTATAGACGAAAATGAAAATGCTGAACAACTACATGATAGATTAAAAATTATTGGGGCAAAATCCCTTGTTGAAGTAGTTAATAATTTTGACTATTATTATAATAATCGGGTTAAACAAAATGAAAAAATAGCTGTATACAGAGGTATGCTAAAAAAGTCAATGGGCAAGATTAATTGGGCTGATAATATTAAAGATTTATACAATAAATTTAGAGGAATGTACCCATGGCCGGGATTTTATTTTAACTATGACAATAAAATTGTCAAAATTCATGAAATGAATATAATTAAAGAAAATCATGACAATGAATTTGGCAAGGTGGTAAAGGTAGCCGATGAAGGCATTAAAATAGCTGTAAATGGTGGTTATGTAGTTTTAAATAAGATTCAATTTCCTAATAAAAAAGCTATGTATGTAAAAGACTTTTTAAAGGGAAATGAATTTAAAACTAATATTATATTAGAGGGATAGATATGTACGGATATAATTTTTATTATAATTTTGATTGGAGTTATTTGTTAGTATTATTTGCAATTATATTAGCAATGTATGCCCAACATAAAATAAATAGTTCATTTAAAGAAAATAGTAAAATTCCTTCCAAAAAGGGATTTACCGGAAAAGAAGTAGCGAGGTTTATCCTAGATAGAAATGGATTAAATGATGTTGAAGTTTTACCTGTTTCAGGTAATTTAACAGATCATTACGATCCTTCAAAAAAAGTAATTAAATTATCACAAAATGTTTACAATAATTCATCTATTGCTGCTATTAGTGTTGCAGCTCATGAAGTTGGTCATGCAATACAAGACAAGGAAGAATATATGCCTTTAAGAATTAGATCTGCTTTAGTGCCAGCAGTTAATTTTGCTTCAAGGTATGTTTTTATTTTGATATTAGTGGGATTTTTAGCAAATCTATTTATGCTGGTGCAAATTGGAATTGCTGTTTTCATGGTAGCAGTATTATTTCAGATTGTAACATTACCGGTAGAAATAAATGCTAGTAAAAGAGCCTTAATTCAATTAGAGGATTATGGAATATTGGAAGAAAGAGAAATAGATAATGGAAAATCTGTTTTAAAAGCCGCTGCTTTAACATATATTGCATCAACATTAGTGGCAATAACACAATTAATACGTTTAATTTCAAATACAAGGAGAAGAGATTAAGGGATTGATTAAATCCCTTTTTTTATTATGAATGAAAGAATAGAATCAGTTATAATTTTAGAAAAAGTTAATACACAATCAGGTTATTCAAATGAATTAATTAATTCTATAAGAAATAAAAATTTAAATACAAATTTTATTAGAGAATTAGTTTATGGCGTTGTTGAAAATAAAATACTATTGGATTATATCTTGTTTTCTAAACTGGATAAACCAAATAGAAAACTACCACCAAAAATAGAAGAAATTTTTAGAATAAGTATTTTTCAAATTCTTTTTTTAGATAATATACCTAAGTATGCTATAGTAAATGAAGCATTGGAAACTGCAGAATATTTTAAATTAAATGGATATAAAAATTTGTTAAATGCTATACTAAGGGATATAGAAAAAGGTGACGAGGAAAAATATTTAAAAAAAATCAAGGACAGGGAATTACGAATTCAAACGGAATTTTCCCTATCAAAAGATTTTTATGATATTTTAAGTAAGGATTATTCAAGAAAAACTTTAATAAAAATTTTAAAGTCCTATAATGCTAAACAAGAATTTATTATTAGAATAAATAAATTGAAAAGCAATATAGTTGAAGTTAAAAAAATATTTGATGAAAATGGAGTTTTGTATAAAGATCATCCTTTTTTAAATAATTCCTTAATAATTGAAAACCCCGGAGCTATTTTAAATTCAGATTATTTTAAAAATGGCTTATTTACTGTTCAAGATGGAGGAAGTATTTTAGTATCAGATGTGTTAAATCCTAAAAAAAATTCGCGAGTTTTGGATTTATGTGCAGCACCGGGAAGTAAAACCTGCCATTTATCTGAAATCATGGAAAATACAGGAAGTATTTTAGCAAACGATCTATATTCTAAAAAGTTAGAAAAAATTCATGAAAACATAAAGAGATTAGGATGTAAAAACATAAAAACGATTAGTTTTGATGCTACAAAATATATTTCAAAATACTATGAAAAATTTGACTTTATATTAATAGATGCACCTTGTTCCGGTTCCGGTATAGTTTCAAGAAAACCAGAAATAAAACTATACAGAACAAAAGAACAGATTAGAGAATTAATTGATATTCAAAGGAAAATAGTTGAAAATGGGTTTAAGTACCTAAAAAAAGGTGGATTCTTGGTTTATAGTACATGTAGTATTTTTGAAGATGAAAATGAAAACCAAATAAAATGGATCTTGGACAATATTTCAAATGTTGAAATATCCAAAATTGATTTTAAAAATAAAGAACTTGACTATATTAAACTTATGCCTTATGAATTTGGAAATAACGGCTTTTTTATGAGTAAATTCATAAAAAGATAAGTAGATTATGGTATAATAGGTAAGGATTAATATGAAAAAAATTAGTTATAATAATATGGAATTAAAGGAATTGGAAGATTTTTTTGTATCCATAGATGAAAAAAAATTTAGAGCAGAACAATTATTTGTTGGTCTGCATAATAAGAATTATTTTGATTTAGATGAATTTACTAATATTTCAAAGGAATTAAAACTTAAATTAGAAGATTATGGCAATATAAATAAAAGTGAAATTTTTAAAGTATTTAAATCTAAATTAGACAAGACAAGGAAATATTTAATAAAATTAAATGATGGTAATATTATTGAATCAGTTTATATGGAATACAGTTCTCACAATACAATTTGTATTTCTTCACAAGTTGGCTGTAAAATGGGATGTACTTTCTGTGCTTCCACAAAACAAAAATTTGTTAGAAATTTAGAACCATCAGAACTTCTAAATCAAATTTACCTAATTCAAAAAGATGTAGGTAAAAGAATTAGCAATATTGTTCTAATGGGTATAGGTGAGCCACTTGACAATTATGATAATGTAATAAAATTTATTAGGTTAATTTCAAACAAGAAGGGATACAATATTAGTATAAGAAACATTACTTTGTCAACATGTGGAATTGTACCTAAAATATATGAGCTTGCAGATGAAAACTTACCTATTAATATTACTATTTCTCTACATAATCCATTTGATAATGAGAGAAAACAAATAATGCCAATAGGTAACAGATATTCTATAGGAGATATTATAAAGGCTACAAAATATTATTTTCAAAAAACTGGAAGAAGAATTAGTTTTGAATATACTTTAATTGAAGGTGAAAATGATAGTTATATCCATGCCAAAGAATTAAGAAGGATTTTAAGAGGACTTAACTGTCATGTAAACTTAATACCTTTAAATAAGATTAAGGAATTCAATAAAAATAGTTCAAACAAGGAGTCAATAAATAAGTTTAAATCATATTTAGATGACTTCGGTATTACCACTACTATAAGAACTAGCTTAGGGCAAGATATAGACGGTGCTTGTGGACAATTAAGAGCAGCCCATAATTTTAATTAAGGACGTGATGAAGTGCAATTATACTCTAGTACAGATATAGGACTGCAGCGGAAATTAAATGAAGATTATTACGATAACTATATAGTTGATGATATGACTCTTATGGTTGTTGCAGATGGAATGGGAGGACATAATGCAGGCGAAATAGCATCAGAACTTGCAGTAAAATCCTTCGTGTATTTTTTTAAAGAAAATTATGAAAAATATGATAATTATTTAGATTTACTAAAAGACTGTGTATCCTATTCAAATAGTATTATATATGATGAATCTCATAATAATGAGGAATTGTTAAATATGGGAACAACCATTGTAGTAGCATTAATTAAAGACAATTCTCTGTATATTTTAAATGTAGGAGATAGTAGAGCTTATTTTTTAAATCAATATGGTTTTAGACAGTTGTCAAAAGATCATTCTTTAGTAAATGATTTATTAAGTAATGGAACTATTACTGAAGAAGAAGCCAGAACTTATATTCAAAGAAATGTAATTACAAGAAGTTTAGGATCTGAAGAAAGTGTTGAACCTGAAATGATAGCAATTGATATAGAGGAAAACGATGCGGTTTTACTTTGTACAGACGGTTTAAATACCATGTTGGAAGATCATGAAATAGAAGAAATCTTAAAAGAAAAAATTACAATAGAAGATAAGGTCAATAAGTTAATTGATGAAAGTTTAAAAAATGGCGGAAATGATAATATTACTATTTCCTTATTTATAAAAGAGGAGGTAGCTAAATGATAGGCTTAACTCTTGGAAATAGATATGTAATTGAAGAAAACGTTGGAATAGGTGGAATGGCTATAGTTTATAAAGCCAAGGACACTTTACTTAATAGATATGTTGCAGTCAAAGTATTAAAAAATGAATTTATGGATGATGAGGAGTTTTTGAAAAAATTTGCAATGGAAGCACAATCAGCTGCAAGTTTATCTCATCAAAATATTGTTTCTGTATATGATGTTGGTAGTTCAACAATTGACAATAAAAAATACAACTATATTGTAATGGAATATATAGATGGAAAAACACTTAAGGATATTATTAATGAAAAAGGTGCATTAGAGCCTGAATATATTGCTAATATTGGTTTCCAAATAGCTGCAGCAATTGAAGCAGCACATAAAAATGGTGTTATCCATAGAGATATTAAGCCTCACAATATATTAATAAATAGTGATAATATAGCAAAAGTTACGGATTTTGGTATTGCAAGAATTTCATCATCAGCTACAATTACTTATACTTCAACTGTTTTGGGAACTGTACATTACATTTCACCTGAACAGGCAAAGGGTAAATTTATTGATGAAAAATCAGACATTTATTCTTTAGGAGTGGTCTTGTATGAAATGGCTACGGGAAAGGTACCTTTTGATGCAGAAAATGCAGTAGGAATAGCCTTAAAACATATACAAGATCCATTAATTGATCCAAAAAGTATAAACAATTCAATTCCTGATGGCTTAAATGAAATTATTATAAAGGCTATGGAAAAAAATCCTGGTGACCGATTTGAAAATGCTACAGAAATAAAAATTGCATTATTAAATTATAGGAACTACAAAGCAAATTACAATGATGATTTAGAAAAAACTGAAAGAATCGGCGTAATTAAAGATGAAGATATTGAAGATAAAAAAGACACAAAAGCAATTTACAATATGCCTAAAGAAGAGGATGAGGAAGAAAAACATCCTAAGAAAAAAGAAAAGGAAAAAGGAAAATTTTTCAAAACTTATATTTTACCAATTATTCTAGCATTATTGGTTATTGTTGTTGCAGTAGTTGCTGTTAAAGCTTTTAATGGAGAGCTAAAATTATTTGGAAAAGATAAGGTAAAAGCTCCAAATCTACTAGACTATACTTATAGTGAGGCTGAAGAGCTCTTAAAAGAAGAATATGAAGAATATGATTTAGGATTAGAAATAGTAGAATCAGATGGTGAAGATAATTCTGAAGAAGGTAAAATAATAAATCAAGATCCTGCAGCAGGGACTGAAATTAAGAAGGGTACAACTATTAAAGTTTCAATTAGTTCAGGAGAAGAAGAAGTAACAGTTACTAATTTAAAAGATTTGACTAGAGAAGCAGCTATTGCTGAAATTAATAGGTTAGGATTAAAAAGAGGTGCTGTTCAAGATCAATATAGTGATACAGTTCCTAATGGTATTGTAATAAGTCAGGAGCCAGAAGAAGGGGCTGTTGTTGCACCAGGCTCTACTGTAACCATAGTAGTATCTAAGGGAGTAAAACCTAAGAATCCAAAAATGCAAGATGTAACAGGCTTTACTGTAGATAGAGCTACCAGTATATTAAATGAATTGGGATTAGTTGTAAGCTACAATAAAGAATATAGTGACAATGTAGAGGTAGACAGGGTAATAAAGCAAAGTATTAGCCCTGACACAGAGGTTCAACAGGGACAAAAAGTTGTTTTAACTGTAAGTCTTGGACCAGAGGAAACACCAACAGAAGCAGAAGAAAACAATTCAACGACAAATGCAACATTTTCAATAAATACTTCCGATATTATGGAAGGTGCTTTTGATGTTAGAATAACTAGCAAAGATGGAAACACCATATATAAGAAACGACATAATACAAATGAAGGGAAAAACATAGATATTGATATATCAAATGTTCCAGTTGGGAAATATGATATTTTTATAGCTGGTGAATACTATAATACGGTGACAGTTCAGTAATGAATAAAATTATAAAATCACACAGAGGAATTTATTATGTTGAAAATAAAAATGATATAGTTTTATCAAAAGCAAGAGGGGTTTTTAGAAATCAAAATATAAAACCTGTAGTAGGTGACAATGTAAAATTATTCATAAATGATGATGGTACAGGTTATATAGATGAAATCTATGAAAGAAAGAACCAATTAATACGACCACCTATTGCAAACATAGACCAGGTTGTAGTTGTAATGAGTATTGTATCTCCTAATATAAATTTAAATCTTTTAGATAGATATTTACTTATGTTAGAAAAATCAAAGATAGATATTAAAATAATATTTAATAAAATTGATTTGTTAGTCAACGATGATTTTAATTATATTTTTGATATATATAGAAATATTGGATATGATATCTTCTTAAATTCAAATAAGGATTCTAAGAGTAAGGAATATTTAAAAGAAATATTTAATAATAAAATCACTGCAGTAGCAGGACCTTCAGGTGTAGGAAAATCTACAACTTTAAATAGTATTTTTGAAGATTTAGATTTAGATACTGGTTTGATTAGTAAAAAAACACAAAGAGGTAAACATACTACAAGAACTGTAAAAATGCTTAAAATAAATGAAACTACCTATATAATAGATACTCCAGGATTTAGTTCCTTGGATTTAACCTTTATTGAAGATAGGTCGGAAATTAAAGATAATTTTGTAGAGTTTAAAGAGTTTTCTGCAAATTGTAAATTTCATAATTGTTTTCATATAAATGAACCGTCCTGTGGTATAAAAGAAGCAGTTAAGCTTGGAGATATTTCAGACTATAGATATAATAACTACAAATTGATTTTAGAAGAATATGATAGTATAAGGAGATATTAATGGCGTTTTTATCACCATCGTTATTGGCAGCAGATTTTTATAATTTAGAAAGACAAATTAAAGTTTTAGAAGAAAATAATGTTAAATATTTACATTTGGATGTTATGGACGGAAACTTTGTTCCTAACATATCCTATGGAGCAGGAATAATAAAGAGTTTAAGAGAAAATACCAATCTTGTATTTGATGTTCATTTAATGATTGAAAAACCTGAAAACTATATTGATGATTTTGCAAAAGCAGGTGCAGATATAATAACTATACACCAAGAAGCTACTAAACATCCTTTAAGGGTTTTACAACAAATAAAAGAACATGGAATAAAGGCAGGTATCTCATTAAATCCTGGTACATCTTTATCGGTACTAGACTATTTATGGGATGAACTCGACTTAATTTTAATAATGACCGTTAACCCGGGATTTGGTGGACAGAGTTTTATACCAAGTAGCATAGATAAAATAAAAGAAACCAGGAAGTTGATTAATCAGAATAAAGATGATATATTATTAGAGATTGATGGAGGAGTTAAAACAACTAATTTAGAATCCCTGTTAGATTTAGGGGTTGACATATTTGTTTCAGGCTCTGACATCTTCAATAAAGATTTAAATCTTATGAAAGAAAAAATTGAATATTATTTAGAAAGAATCTAATTTATCACTAGGGGAGCTTAAGCTGAGAATGTTATACATGACCCTTTTACCTGATCTAGATAATACTAGCGTAGGGAAGTGAATTTTATAATATTATATTTATTTATAGACAATATTATTTTAATCCATTTACCTTGTTGGTAAGTGGATTTTTTTATTTTTATAAATAAAAATAATTGAATAAGCTCAACAAGTTTTGTATAAATTATTTCTAAATAAAGTAAAATTACAAACATTTTATATTTTAGGAGGAAAAAATGAATACAAAGAAAATGAATATGAGAAAAGTTAATGTTAAAATGTTGGCAGAAGCAGGAATTATGATAGCTTTGTCCATAGTATTAAATATGATTAAATTATATAAATTGCCACAAGGTGGTTCAATAACTCCTGGAGGTTATGTTCCGTTGTTATTATTTGCCTTAAAATGGGGACCAACTAAGGGAGTAACTGTTGGAATAATATATGGCCTAATTGATTGTTTAATAGATCCATATATTATTCATCCATTACAATTTTTGTTGGATTATCCTTTAGCTTATGGAATGTTAGGTTTGGCTGGTTTAGCTAGTAAAAATTTGAATTTTAATAGTGTTAAGGGAAAAATAAAACTAACTTTATCTGTTGTTTTTGCAAATTTTATGAGAATGGTTATTGCAATATTGTCTGGAATAATTTTCTTTAAAAAATTTTTACCAACAAATATTCCATATGTACTAGGATCATTTATTTATAATATATCCTATGTACTTCCTAATACAATTATATGTATAATATTAATATTTATAATATATCCTAGATTGATAAAACTTAATAAATAAGGTGGAGAAATGATAGGTTTAATAGTTTCCGGTGGAAACAAAGTAAATGATGACATATTAAAAAAATATTCCAAGAAAGCAGATTTTATTATTGCTGTTGATAAAGGTGCTGAATCATTAATTGAAAACAATATAAAAATAGATTTATTAGTTGGGGATTTTGATTCCATTAATAAAAAGTATTTAAATATTTTAGAAGAAAAGAAAACATCTATAATAAAATTAGAAATAGAGAAGGATGACTCTGATACAGAAGCTGCTTTAAATTATTTAATAAAGAAAAAATTTTCAAAAATATTTATGTTAAATTGTACAGGAAGTAGATTGGATCATACTTTTTCAAATGTTCTTTTATTGAAAAAATTATTAGACAATAATATTAAAGGATATTTAATAGATAATAATAACAGGATAACTATTACTAATTCCAAGGTTAAAATAGAAAAAGAATATGATAATATTTCAATAATTCCTTTGACCTTAGAGGGTATTAATGTTACTCTAGAAGGATTTTATTACAAATTATTTAATGAAAATATCGAATATGGTAGTAGTAGATGCTTAAGTAATTTTTTAATAAAGGACTTTGGAAATATTTTTATAAATTCAGGATTAGCAATAATAATAGAATCTAACGACTAAAAAAATACCTCAAAAGAGGTATTTTTTATATTTAAATATATTATATAATTATTGAGGTCTAACAACTTTACCAGATCTTAAACATCTAGTACACACATTAATTCTTTTTGTTTTTCCGTCAACAACTGCTTTTACTTTTCTAATATTTGGCGCCCAACTTCTATTATTCTTTTTATGTGAGAAAGTAATGTCGTGTCCAAATACTCTGGATTTACCACAGATTTCACATTTTTTTGACATAGTTACACCTCCTGTCAATAATATCAATATTCTTGTTTAGAACAGTAATATTATAGCAAACAAAGTTTTTTTATGCAACAAATAGTTAATATATATGATACTTTGGGTAAATTATATTTACATTATTAGTTTTTTACATTAGAATAAATGTATATGTATAAATATAAGGAGGCAATATGTCAGCTCATATAATAAATGAATTAGGAGTAATACAAATTAGCGATAATGTTATCTCAAAGGCTATAAGTGATGTTGCAATGCAATCATATGGCGTTGTAGGATTAGTTAGCGCAAGCGCTACTGATAGTTTATTGACTTTGTTAGGAAAAGACAATATAACTAAAGGCGTTGTATTAAATATAAAAAATAATAAAATGACTATAGATTTACATGTAATATTAGAATATGGAGTAAAAATTTCAGTTGTTACTGAAAATTTAATTGATGCAATTAAATTTCATGTAGAAGAACATACCGGTATAGAAGTTGAAAAGGTTAATATAATAGTAAGAGATATTAGACTCCAAAATCAGGAGGAAATATAATGAACATAACAGATGGTAAGTTGTTTACAACTATGCTTAGGGCGGCTTATCTAAATTTAGAAAAAAATAAAGAAGAAGTTAATAGGTTAAATGTTTTTCCTGTTCCAGATGGAGATACGGGAACAAATATGTCACTAACCTTAAAATCTGCAATTAAGAATATGGAATCAGAAAATAATGAAAATATTTCTAAAATTGCAAAGGCCTTTAGTACAGGATCCCTAATGGGAGCAAGAGGAAATTCTGGAGTTATAACTTCTCAAATTTTAAGGGGTTTTGCTCAAGGAATAGAAGATTCGGAAATTATTGATGTTGAAACCTTAAAAAATGGCTTAGTCCAAGCATATAAAGTTGCTTATAAAGCAGTTATGAAACCTACCGAAGGAACAATTTTAACAGTTATTAGAGGTATAGGTGAATTTGCTGAAAAAAATTATAAAAATTATGTTGATGTTAAAGTTTTCTTTGACGATTTAATCAAAGAAGGTAAAAAAGTATTGGATTCGACTCCTGAAATGCTACCTGTTTTAAAACAAGCAGGTGTAGTTGATGCTGGTGGAATGGGACTTATTGTTATTTTAGATGGAATATTGAATTACGAAAATATAGATTCCAGCGACTCGATTTCTGTGGAAACTGTAAAGGTTAATTCTACAAGCTTTCCTATAGCTCAAGATACAGGAGAAGATATTAAATATGGCTACTGTACAGAATTTATGATTGAAACTGACTATGGTGATTATTTAAAATTCAGAAATGATATTTCTAAATTTGGTGACAGTATTTTAGTTGTTAAAGGCGATGGTTTAATTAAAACCCATATTCACACCAATAATCCTGGAGTGGTTTTAGAAAAAGCTCTACAGTTAGGGCAACTAAAGGATGTTAAAATAGATAATATGAGAATTCAACATAATCATATTATTGCAGGAGAAGAAGCTGATAAATATTTAGATCCTGCTATAAATCCGGATAAAAAAACCAAATATGGATTCATATCTGTTTCTAGTGGAGATGGATTTTCTAAGCTGTTTAAAGAATTAGGGGTAAATGAAATAATATCCGGTGGACAAACAATGAATCCGTCCACAGAAACTATTTTAGAAGCCATAGATAAAATAAATTCTGATAATATATTCGTTTTTCCTAATAATGGAAATATTATATTGGCTGCTGAACAGGCTAAATCTCTGTCGGAAAAGAATATTATTGTTATTAAATCCAAAACCATACCTCAAGGAATTACATCTTTATTATCCTTTGATGAAGAACTAAGTCCAGAAGAAAATGAAAAAGAAATGAATGAAGTTTTAAGTACTGTTAAAACAGCTCAACTAACATTTTCAATTAGGGATACGGAAATTAATGGACTAAAAATAAAAAAAGATGATATTATAGGTTTAGAAGGTGGAGAAATACTTTCAACAGGGAAAAAACTTAATAAAGTCACCTTGGATTTATTAAATAAGATTATTGATGAAGACTCAAGTTTAATTACTGTTTATTACGGGGAAGACACAGAAGATAAATATGTAAATGACCTGGAAAGAAAGTTAACTAGAATTTATCAAGATCTAGATATAGAATTTGTAAATGGTGGTCAGCCATTATATTATTATATTATTTCAGTGGAGTAAGCCTTACATAAGTAAGGCTTTTTATTATTAATATGAAGTTAAAAGAAATTAAAGGAATTGGTCCTAAAAAAGAAAAATTATTAAATAATCTAGGAATTTTTACTGTTAAGGACCTAATAGAATATTACCCTAGAAAATATGAAGATAGAAGTAAAGTTGTAAACATAAATGATGTACCAAATGGCGAAATGGGATTATTCTATTTGAAAATTATTTCCCCGTGTATAGTTTCCTATCCTAGAAGAAATATGTCGATTACTAAATGCAAGGCAACAGATGGTACTAATATAATAAATATTAAATGGTTTAATAATCACTTTATAAAAAATTCTATAAGGTTAAATAATACCTATTATATTTATGGTAAAGTAACACGGACGAATAAATATATCGAAATTGATTCCCCGGTTGTTAATAAAACCTTGGGTGGCAGTCTAGGAAAAATTTATCCAATTTACTCTTTAACAAAGGGGCTATCTAATAACGATATGAATAAATTTGTACTGGACGCCTTAAAAAAATTAGAAATCAAAGATATTTTACCAAAGGTTATCTTAGAGAAATTTAGTTTATTAAATAGAAAATTAGCAATTAGAAACATTCACTTTCCTGAAAATGAAAAACTACTTATTCTTGCTCGTAAAACATTAAAATTTGAAGAATTACTGGTTTTACAAACAGCCATTAATTTAGATACAATTAATATAAAAAAAGAAGGTATTCGATTTAAAGATTTTAAGGAAGTAGATGATTTTATAAAAGGACTTCCATTTAAATTAACAAATGCTCAAAGAAAAGTAGTAAATGAAATATTTAAAGATATGAATGAAAACAAATCTATGAACAGACTTGTCCAAGGAGATGTTGGTTCAGGTAAAACAATTGTTGCGGCTATAGCAATGTTAAAGGCGTTTTACAATGGTTATCAATCAGCTATGATGGCACCTACAGAAATTTTAGCAACTCAACATTATAATTCATTAAAGGAATTATTTAAAAACGTAGACCTTAAAGTTGAATTATTAAAGGGTAGTATGTCAAAACAAGAAAAAGATAGTGTGTATGAAAGAATATATAATCATGAAATTGATATTTTAATAGGAACTCATGCAATAATAGAGGATAAGGTAGAATTTTCTAAAATAGGTTTAGTAATTACCGATGAGCAACATAGATTTGGTGTTAAGCAAAGGGCTGAAATTTCTAAAAAAGGCAATGTTGATACTTTAATTATGACAGCTACACCAATACCTAGAACTTTAACCTTAGCTATGTATGGGGATTTAGATATTTCAATAATAGATTCATTACCACCTGGTAGAAAGAATATTGATACTTTTGCAGTTAATATGAATTATGAAAAAAGAGTTATAAATTTTTTAAAAAAACAAATTAAAGATGGTAGGCAGGGCTATATAGTTTGTCCATTAATTGAAGAGTCCGATAAGTTAGAATTAAATTCTGTAATTGAATTATATGAAAGATTAAAACAAGAATATTTTCAAGCTACTAAAATCGCATTTATTCATGGAAAAATGAAAAATGATGAAAAAGAAAGTATTATGGATGAATTTATTAATAATAATATAAAGATTTTGTTTTCTACAACTGTAATTGAAGTAGGTATAAATGTACCTAATGCTAATATTATGATTATTTATAATGCTGAAAGATTTGGCCTTTCTCAATTACATCAGCTAAGAGGAAGGGTAGGTAGAGGACAATATCAATCCTATTGTATTTTAATCAACAACTCAAATAGTAAAATTGCCAGAGAAAGAATGAGAATTATGCAAAATTCCAATGATGGTTTTGAAATATCAAAAAAAGATTTAGAATTAAGAGGTAGCGGTGATATATTAGGAACTAAGCAATCTGGATTAGCAAGTTTAAAAATTGCTAATATTTTTGACGATATGAATCTTTTAAATATAATCCAACCTATTGCTAAAAAAATTGTAGTTGAAAGAAAATTAGATGAAAAAGAATATTTTAATCTGAAAAAAAGTATTTTAGAATTTTCAGATAAATTAAAAGAGAATATTATATTTAACTAGGAGGATTATGAGAGTTATTTCCGGTGAAAAAAAAGGTATGAGATTATTTTCTACTAAAGATAAAAATACTAGGCCAACAGAAGATAGAATTAAAGAAGCCTTATTTAATATTTTAACCGATATAGATGATAATTCTATGGTTTTAGACCTGTTTGCAGGCACAGGCAGTGTAGGTATTGAGTTTTTGAGTAGAGGAGCTAAATTTGCCGTTTTTAGCGAAAAAAGTAAAACGAATATAAAATGTATAAGAGATAATCTTAACCATACAAATTATACAAAGAAAAGTAAGATATATTTTGGGGACTATGTTGATAATTTGAAAAATATAGCTAAAGATTTTACAGGATTTGATTATATTTTTATAGACCCTCCTTATGATGAAGCTAAAATGTATTATAATTCTTTGAATTTAATCTATCGTTTAAAACTTTTAAATTTTGAAGGAATAATAATTTTAGAAAGTAATATAGAGTTGGATTTAAAAAAATATAATATAATTAAAGAAAAGAAATACGGCAAAAAATTAATTTATTTTATAGATTTAGGAGTTAATTATGAAAATAATATATCCAGGTAGTTTTGATCCTATTACTTTGGGACATTTAGATATAATTGAAAGAGTTTCAAAAAAATTTGATGAAGTTTATATAGCTATATTAAATAATAACCAAAAAAAATCTCTTTTTACAGTAGAGGAAAGAATAGAAATTATAAAGGATGCGTGTAAATCCTTTAAAAATATAAAGGTTGTAGCTTTTTCAGGACTTCTTGTAGATTTTGCTAAAAGCATAGACTGTAAATTAATTGTCAGAGGCTTACGGGAAGTGTCCGATTATGAAAAAGAAGTTCAAATGGCTCTTATGAACAGAGAGCTATATAACGATATGGAAACATTATTCTTAGTTTCCAATGCAAAATATTCCTTTGTAAGTTCTTCTATTATAAAGGAAATAATTTCCTTTGGTGGTAATGTCGAGAACTTTGTACCAGAATTAGCGTATAAAATGTTAAAAAGTAAGTATTTACATAAGTAAATTCTTGTAAGTTCTTGATATTTAATATATAATATTTAGAGAATTATAAATTTGGGAGGTATTTGTATGGATGTACTTCAAATTATTGAAGAAATAGAAGATTTACTAGACGAAGCTTCTACAGTACCATTTTCGAAAAAAGTTATGGTGGATACAGACGAAGTATTTCATCTTTTACAACAAATAAGACAAGGACTACCTGGAGAGATAAAACAGGCTCAATGGGTAAACGAAGAAAAGGATAGAATTTTGGCAGAAGCTGAAAGAGATGCATCTGCAATAAAAGATGAAGCAAACAAAGAAGCAGACAAAATAATTAACGATGCTAAAGAAACATTTAATAATATGATAAGTGAACACGAAATTACTAAAAGTGCAAATGAATTTGCAGAAGATATTGTTTCTAAGGCAGAAGAAAATGCAAGAGTATTAAAAACTCAATCACTAACATATGTTGATGAAATGCTTCAAGCAACTCAAGACAGATTGAAAGAAATCTTAAATGATTTAGAAGAAGATAGGAAAGAATTAAGATAAATTTTTATTAATATTTGAATAATTCATATCGAATGCCTTTAATTGTTTAAGATAAAATTTTAATAGAACTATGATGAGAAATATTTATAAATATATTTTATAGAGAGCTAATAGTTGGTGGAAATTAGTAAATATTTTATATTGGGCAACTCTGAGTTCGTTAATCAAGTGACGACATAAGTCGTAAATAGGGTGGAACCGCGGAAAACTTTCGTCCCTAGCGTAAGCTAGTGGTATGGGAGTTTTTTTATTTTTTAATAAAGTTTAGGAGGAAGTTATGGCCAAAGAAATTAAAATGGAAAATATTGTTAGTCTTGCTAAAATGAGAGGATTTGTTTATCCAGGCTCTGAAATATATGGAGGATTGTCAAATACATGGGACTATGGTCCTTTAGGAGTGGAATTAAAAAATAATATTAAAAAGGCATGGTGGAAAAAATTTATACAAGAAAGTAAATATAATGTGGGAGTTGATGCAGCAATTCTTATGAATCCATCAGTTTGGGTTGCATCAGGCCATGTTGGAGGTTTTTCAGATCCACTAATTGATTGTAAAGAATGTAAGTCTAGATTTAGAGCAGATAATTTAGTGGAAGATTATTTTTTAAATGAAAAAAATGAAGAAGTTGTTGGCTTAGATGGATATACAAGCGAGGAATTGAGAAATATTATTGAAGAAGAGAATATTAGTTGTCCAAAATGCGGAAAACATAATTTTACAGATATAAGAAAGTTCAATTTAATGTTTAAAACTTTCCAAGGTGTTACTGAAGATAGTACCTCAGAATTATACTTAAGACCGGAAACAGCACAGGGAATCTTTGTTAATTTTAAAAATGTTCAAAGAACTTCTAGAAAGAAAATTCCTTTTGGAATAGGACAAATAGGAAAATCTTTTAGAAATGAAATTACACCAGGTAATTTTATTTTTAGAACTAGAGAATTTGAACAAATGGAATTAGAATTTTTCTGTAAACCTGGCGAGGACCTAGAATGGTTTAATTATTGGAGAACCTACTGTAAGAACTTCTTGTTAAATTTAGGAATTAAGGAAGAAAGACTTAGAATGAGAGATCATGGTGAAGAAGAACTTTCTTTTTACAGTGTAGCTACAACTGATATAGAATATTTGTATCCTTTTGGATGGGGAGAACTATGGGGGATTGCAGACAGAACCGACTATGATTTAAAACAACATATTGAAGGTTCAGGAATTGACTTTACTTACACAGATCCACAAACAAATGAAAAATATATACCTTATTGTGTTGAACCGTCAGTAGGAGTAGACAGAATGTTCTTAATGTTTTTATGCAATGCTTATGAAGAAGAGGAATTGGAAGACGGAACTACAAGAAATGTTCTTCACCTACATCCAGCTCTTGCACCATATAAAGCAGCTGTTCTACCTTTAACAAAAAAACTTTCTGACAAAAGTGATGAAGTTTATGAATTATTATCAAAAGAATTTAATGTAGACACTGACGTTTCTGGCTCAATTGGAAAAAGGTACAGAAGACAGGATGAAGCAGGAACTCCTTTCTGTATTACAGTAGATTTTGATACCTTAGAGGATAATTCTGTCACTATAAGAGATAGGGACACAATGAAACAAGATCGTATAAAAATAGATGAACTTATTGATTATATTAATGAAAGGACTATGTTTTAATGGAAAAATTAATAGTTTTTGGATCAGATAAATGTCCGGATTGTCCACCTGCATTAGAAGAGTTAGATAGAAAAAATATTTCTTATGAATTTGTTAATATAACTGATTCAATTCCTAATCTAAAAAGATTTTTAATAATTAGAGATAGTAATACTAAATTTGAAAAAATTAAAAATAACGGCTCTGTAGGTATTCCATGCTTCTATAAAGATGGAGATGTATTCTTTAACATTGAAGAAATTTTATAAAAACATTGATTAGATTAGTTTAATGTAGTAAAATAGTTTAACAAAAGGATGAATAAAGGAAAGAGGGATATAATGAGTAATGAGGTGTTAAACCCCTTAATAAGTGCTCAGACACAATTAAAAACTGCATGTGATAAATTAAATTTAGATTCTGCCATATATGAATTATTAAAAGAACCTGAAAGAGTTATAGAAGTTTCAATTCCTGTAAAAATGGATGATGGAACGGTTCAAGTATTTAAGGGCTATAGATCGGCACATAGTACAGCTGTTGGACCTAGTAAAGGTGGAATAAGGTTTCATCCTCAAGTTAATTTAGATGAAGTAAAGGCCTTGTCAATGTGGATGACTTTTAAGTGCTGCGTTACGGGAATTCCTTATGGCGGTGGAAAAGGAGGCATTGCAGTTGATCCTTCAAAACTTTCACAGGGAGAATTAGAAAGACTAGCAAGAGGTTTTATTAGAAAAACTTATAAATATTTAGGTGAAAACATAGATATTCCAGCTCCGGATGTTGGAACTAATGCACAAATAATGAGTTGGATGATAGATGAGTATATTACAATAAAAGGTGAACATTTAAACGGTGTTATAACCGGAAAACCAATTGTATTTGGTGGCTCAAAAGGTAGAACTGAAGCAACAGGTCTAGGTGTTGCAATAATATCTAGAGAAACTTTCAAAAGTATTGGTAAAAATATTGTAGGTTCTAAAGTAGCTGTACAAGGGTTTGGTAATGTAGGAAGTTTTGTTGTAAAATATTTAGAAGAGCTAGGCGCTAAAGTAGTTGCTGTATCTGAGTATCATCCATCAAAAGGAACTTATGCAATATACAAAGATTCAGGCTTATCATATGAAGAATTAAATTCCAGTATGAATGAATATAAAATACTGCAAAATATTGATGATGCTAAAGAAATATCCATGGATGATTTTTGGAGTTTGGATATAGACTTAATAGTTCCAGCTGCTTTAGAAAATGCGATTTCAACTAATGAAGCAAAATTAATTAAATCAGATATGATTGTAGAGGCTGCAAATGGACCTATAACCCTGGAGGCCGATGAAATTTTAAACAATAAAAACATAGTTGTAATTCCGGATATTTTAGCTAATTCCGGAGGGGTAACTGTTTCATACTTTGAATGGGTTCAAAACCTTTACGGATATTATTGGGAAGAAAAAGAAGTTGCTGATAAACAAGAAAATGCCATGGTAACTGCTTTTGAAAATATCTTAGAAATTAAAGAAGATTACAAGGTATCTTTTAGAGAGGCTTCATATATGTTCTCTGTTAAAAAAGTTGCCGAAGTAATGAAATTTAGAGGCTGGTATTAAAAATGAAAGTCATAATGTGATATAATTCATATTATGACTTTTTTAGGTGAAGATATGAAATATAAAATAAAAAATAAAAATATAATAATAAAAAGTAATAATGATTTCAATCCAAAACATATTTTTGAATGCGGACAGGCTTTTAGATGGAAAAGAGAAGAAGATAATTCCTATACCTGTGTTGCAAAAGGTAGAGTTATAAATATTTTTCAAAGTAATGATGAAATAGTATTTAGCAATACAAATGAAGAAGATTTTAATAATATATGGATTGATTATTTTGATTTAAAAACAGACTATAATAATATAAAAAAAGAATTATCATTAGAAAAAACCATAAAAGATGCAGTTGATTATGGGTATGGTATAAGAATATTAAATCAAGAAAAATTTGAAACAATAATTTCTTTTATTATTTCTGCAAATAATCAAATACCTAGAATTAAAAAATCCATTGAAATTATTTCTAAAAATTATGGTGAATTCATAGAAAACTTTAGAGGTCAGGATTATTTTTCCTTTCCTAGTGCAGAAAATTTATCTAAAGTTTCAGTAGAAGAATTACGAGAAGTTGCTAGAGTTGGTTTTAGAGATAAAAGAATAATTGAAACTTCTAAACTAATAGCAAATAATGATTTTTCTATTAAAGAATCAGTTAATTTAAATAGTGAGGAATTAAGAAAGGAATTAGAAAGACTTCCGGGAGTAGGACCTAAGGTTGCATCTTGTATTATGCTTTTTTCCTATGGCAGAAGTGAAACTTTTCCAGTAGATGTATGGATTAAAAGAGTAATGGAAGAATTATATATTAAGAAGGAAACAAATATAAAACTAATTGGTAAATATGCAAGTGAAATATTTGGCGATTTAGCAGGATATGCACAACAATATTTATTCTATTATGGCAGAGAAAATGCTATTGGAAAGCTTTAATAAATATAATTAATGATAGCTACTATTAATAATTTAATGAAAAGCAAATAAAAATATGATAAAATTAATTAGATATTATTATAATTAGGAGAACTTATGATTGATATAAATGAAGTAAAAAGAGTTTATTCTTTAGCTAAATTAAATATTAGAGAAGATGAACTTGAAATAATGAAAAATAAATTTAATACTGTATTAGAATTTGCAAATAGTATTATGGAAGTAGATACAGAAGAAGTTGATATGTTAGAAATGGTATCAAATCACAAATCTGTTTTAAGAGAGGACAATGTAGAAAAAAGCGTAGATAGGGAAATGGCTTTAAAAAATTCTACAGATAGGGAATATGGATATTTTAGATTAAAAAAGGTTGTTGAATAATGAATATAAAAGAATTAAGAAATAGTTTTGTCTCAGGTGAGATTGATTTAAGATCATATTATACTAAATTAATAGAAAAGATTGAAACAAAAAAGGATTTAAATATTTTTATTTCTTTTAACAAGGAAGATATCTTTAGGCAAATTGAAAAATTAGAAGAAAAACAAAATAGTAATTGTGGTATTCTTTTTGGAATTCCCGTTACTTTAAAAGATAATATTTCTTACGATAAATTAAAAATGACTTGTGGTTCAAAAATGCTAGAAAATTTTGAGCCTATTTTTAATGCTACTGTAGTGGATAAATTAATTGAAGAAGATGCTGTAATAATAGGGAAAGTTAATATGGACGAATTTGCTATGGGAAGTTCATCTGAAACATCATATTTTGGTCCAACAAAAAATCCTATTGACAATAAACTAATTCCGGGAGGTTCTTCTTCAGGTTCGGCTGCTTCAGTCGCAGCAGATTTAGCTATGATTTCTTTAGGGTCAGACAGTGGTGGTTCTGTAAGGCAACCAGCTTCGTATTGTAATATATATGGCTATATGCCAAGTTATGGTACTATTTCAAGAGCCGGTGTAGTTTCAATGGCAAATACTCTAGACCAAATAGGAATTCTTTCAAACTGTGTTGAAGATATTGTTACAACTACAAATGTTATTGGTGGAAATGACAGTAAAGATATGAATTCAACTTTAAAAGAAAGTATAAATTTCCAAATAGAAGATAATTATAATTTTAAAAATAAGAAAATTGGTATTATTAATTTAGATAAATTTGAAATAGAGGAAGCAGTTAAAAAAGATTATGAATTAGCAGTAGATAAAATAAAATCTTTAGGTGCAGAAATTGTAGAACTGGATTTTAAATATTTAAAGTATTCTACAGCTGTATATTCTGTAGTGATGTCTTCAGAAGTAAGTAGTAATATGTCCAGATTTGATGGTATAAGATATGGATGTTTAACAGATGAATATGAAACAACTGATGATTTATATATTAATACAAGAAGCGAAGGCTTTGGTGAAGAAACTAAAAGAAGAATTGCCATGGGAACATTGTTTTTAGCTGCTGAGAATAATCAAGAATTATATAAACAAGGTCAAAAAGTTAGAAAGTTAATGTCTGATGAGTTTGATGCTCATTTTGAAAAAGTTGATATTATTTTAACTCCTACAACAACTAATTTACCTTATGAAATAGGCTCTAGAACAGAAGATCCTCTATCAGTTTATGATAGTGGCACTTTTAATGTTCCAGTAAATCTTTGTGGTCTATGTTGTATTTCTATACCTGTTAGAAAAGGTATTTCCGGTTCAATTCAATTTATTGGAAAAAGATATGAAGATGAAGAAATACTAAATGCAGCGTATTATTATGAAAGGAGTAACAATTAATGAATTATAAAACTTTAATTGGCCTAGAAATTCACGTAGAACTTTCAACAAATAGTAAAATGTTCTGTGGCTGTAAAAATGAATTTGGTTCTGCTCCTAATACAAATGTTTGTCCAATTTGTTTAGGACATCCAGGTGCATTGCCTGTTATGAACAAAAAGGCATTAGAATATGCTATAATGGCAGGACTATCTTTTAATTGTAATATAAGAAATAGTTTTAAAATGGATAGAAAAAAATACTTTTATCCGGATTTAACAAAAGGATACCAAATTACACAACAAGACATGCCTTTATGCGAAAATGGTTATATAGAAGTTCATACAAAAGATGGTATAAAAAAAATTGGACTTATTAGAATTCACATAGAAGAGGATACCGGAAAATCAATTCATAACGAAGAGGGTAATACTTTATTGGACTATAATAGGGCAGGAGTTCCCCTAATTGAAATAGTTTCTGAGCCTGAAATGTCAAATGCTGATGAAGCTAAAGAATTTTTAGAAAACTTAAAAGAAACCCTTAAATTCATTGGTATTTCAGATGTTAAAATGGAACAAGGTTCATTAAGATGTGATGTTAACATAAATGTTATAGATGAAGATAGTAATTTTAAAACTAGAATTACGGAAGTAAAGAATTTGAATTCCTTTAAAGCGGTTTATAAAGCAATAAACTATGAAGAAAAAAGACATCTTGAAATGTTAGAAAACAAAGATGAAGGATTCAAAGAAACAAGAAGATGGGATGACGCTAGTAATTCTACAGTTGTAATGAGAAGAAAAGAAGAAGGTAGTGATTACAGATTTTCAGTAGAAGGGGATATTCCTGTAACTATTGTAGAAGATGAATTTATAGAAGAAATAAAAAATAACTTACCGGAACTTCCTTCACAGTTAATGAAAAGATTTATAAAAGAATATAATATATCAGAATATGATGCAGATATATTATCAAGAAATAAATATCTTTCCAAATACTTTGAAATTGTTACAAAAGAGGTAAAAGATCCTCAATTAGTTAGTAATTGGTTATTATCTGATGTTTTACGTAGGGTAAATGAAGCAGAAATTGAATTTGAAGAAATAAAAATGGAAAGCAAAAATTTCGCTAAACTATTAAATTTAATAAAAAATAAAGATATAAACAATAATACTGGTAAAAAAGTTTTAAGAAAATTATTTGAAGATAATTTTGATCCGGAAGAATATGTAAAAGAAAAAGGACTTATCCAAGTAAATGATGATTCTGTATTAGAAAAAATAGTAGATGAAGTTTTAGCAAATAATCAAGAATCTATTAATGACTATAAAAATGGTAAGGACAGAGCTTTAGGATTTTTAGTAGGACAATGTATGAAGGCTTCAAAAGGCAAGGGAAATCCTCAAAAATTCAATGAAATGATTTTGAAAAAATTAGTTAGGTGAAAAATGAAAAGATTAGTATTGGCAACTCACAATAAAGGAAAAGTAAAAGAGATAAAAACTATATTAAAAGAACTAAATATTGAAGTTTTAAGTATATCTGATATTATATCAATTGAGGATATAGAAGAAAATGCTGATACATTAGAGGGTAATGCTAAAATTAAAGCTGAGTATATTCATCAAAAAATTGGTGGATATACTCTTGCTGATGATACAGGACTTTTTGTCAATGCTTTAAATGGAGAACCGGGAGTTCATACAGCAAGGTATGCAGGAGAAAATTGTTCTGAAAAAGATAATAGATTAAAAATGCTAAAATCTTTAGAAAATATTGAAGATAGAACAGCTTATTTTAAAACTGTTTTAGTTTTAATAGATGACAAAGGCAAAGAACATATTGTTGAAGGTATTTGTGAAGGTAGTATAGCTTTTAAAGAAACAGGTGAAGGTGGTTTTGGATATGACAAAATTTTCATTCCAAAAGGCTATACAAAAACATTTGCTCAATTAGGTTTAGATGAAAAAAATAAATTAAGTCATAGGGCAAAAGCTTTAGACAAGTTAAAAATATTATTGGTGGATGTGTTAAATGAAAGTAGCTATAATTAGTGATACTCATGGGAGCTTCGATAATGTAATTGAAGAAATTGAAAAACATAATATTGATTTAATTATTCATTTAGGAGATTTTTCTGATGATGGTAGAGACATTGGACTAATTACAAATAAAATTTCCTATGTAGTAAAAGGCAACAACGACTATTTAGCTAATAATGAATTAGAAGATCTGTTTATTAATCTTAATGGCATAGATTTTTTTATTACTCATGGTCATCGTTATAATGTTTATAGAGGCGTTGGTAATCTTGTAAAAAGAGCAAAAAAAGCTAATGCAAAAATAGCGCTTTATGGTCATACACATGTATATTTTAATGAGGTTGTTGATGGTGTATGGGTAATAAATCCTGGAAGTCCAAGTTATCCAAGATATGGAGATGATAAAAGTTTTGTTATTTTGGATTTAGATACAATGGAATTAGAAAGAATAAAATTTAGGAGGTCAAAATGGAAGCTATATTAAGCTCGAATGAGCTGGCAAAAGAACTAGAGGAAAATATTATATCTAGAGTAAAGGTTTTATCTGAAAAAGGTGCTACACCTAAACTTGCAATAGTTAGAGTAGGTGAAAATCCTAATGATATTTCTTATGAAAAAAGTTTATTAAAAAAAGGTGATGGATATGGAATAGATATCCAACAAGTTGTTTTAGAAGAAAACATTTCAACAGAAGAATTAAAAAGTGAAATGGAAAAACTTAATGTTGATGAGTCTGTTACAGGAATCATTTTATTTAGACCTTTACCAAAGCATATTGATGAGGAATTAATTCAAGAAACAATATCATGGAAAAAAGATGTTGATTGTATGTCACCATTAAATTTAGCAAAAATATTCCAAGGAGATTTTACCAGTTTTCAACCTGCAACACCTTTTGCTTCAATGAAAATTTTAGAATACTATAATATAGATTTAACTGGAAAAACAGTAGCAATAATAAATAGGTCAATGGTATTGGGAAAACCTTTAGCTATGATGGTGTTAGGTAAAAACGGAACTCCAATAATCTGTCATTCTAAAACAAAAGACCTTAAAAAAATATTAAAAGAGGCAGATGTAGTAGTTACAGCAACAGGAAGAGCAAAAAGCTTAAAAAGAGATTCATTAACTGAAGATTCAATAGTAATTGATGTTGGAGTTTCCTTAGATGAAAATGGAAAATTATCAGGTGATGCAGATTTTGAAGATTTAAAAGGTTACGTTAAAGGCATTACACCAAGATTAGGTGGAGTTGGTAAAATAACTTCAACATTATTAATGGAACAGTTAGTTACAGCAAAAGAAAATAGTTTAAAATAAAGCCAACAGGCTTTATTTTTTTTACTAAAAATATGCTATACTTCTTTAAGGTGATAATATGAAAAAAATAACTAAGAAAAAAATTATATCCTTAATAATAGCCTTATTAATTACGGCTTTTGGTGGAATAACAGTAACTGAAAATCTAGCTGATAATGTAAATTCAGATTTAGAAGTACATTTTATTGATGTAGGACAAGGAGATAGTACCTTGTTAATATCAAAAGGAGAATCTATATTAATTGATGGCGGGGAAAGGCATGCATCTTCTAAAGTAGTAAGTTATATAGAAAAATTAGGTATAAATAAAATTGATTATGTTATTGCAACTCATCCCCATAGTGATCATATTAGTGGTCTTATAGGTGTGATAAATAAATATGAAGTAAAAAATATAATAAGAAATGAAGAAGAAGTAGATAGTAAAATTTATGATAGCTTTGTAAATGCATATGAAAGTAAAAATATTAATACGATTATACCAAAAGTAGGAGATAGTTTTAAATTCGGTGAAGCAAATTTTGAAATTTTAGGACCAACTGCATACAATTTTGATACTAACAACAACTCATTAGCTGTAAAGGTCAATCATGGGGAAAATTCCTTTCTTTTTACCGGTGATGCAGAGAAACTGGAAGAATCTACATTAATGTATACAGGAGAAGAAATAGACGCAAAAATTCTTCATATAGGACATCATGGTAGTAGGAAAGCATCATCAGAAGAGTTTTTAAAAGAAGTTAATCCTGAATATGGAATAATATCCGTTGGAAAGGATAATATGTATGGACATCCTCATAAAGAAGCCTTAAATAGACTGGAAAAACATAATATTAAAACTTATAGAACAGATATATCGGGAGACATAATTATAATAAGCGACGGAGAAGAAATACTTATTAGTACAGAAAAATAATTGAAGATTATTAACAGCTTGTTTTAATAACTACAAGGTCTTTCATGTTAAATAGCTTTAGATATATTAGATTTTAGGATAGTTAAAAAAAGAAATAATGAAAAGAAGTTGGTTTGGATTATCAAATAGAAATTACCAGTTTTTTCAGGTGTTGTTAAAAAATAAATCTTTATAATGAAATAATAATGGGTATATTATTATAAACTAAATGATTCTATTTCTTAAAATTTCAAGGAGGTATTGAAATGTCAGAATATAGAGAAATTGTTATTCAGGAAGAGGAATTAAAATTAAGATTAGAACAACTTCGTGCTGATAAAAGAAAATTTGAAGAAGATATTTTAATGACTTTTGGAAAAATGTATTTAAAGAAAAAAGGATTGAGCATTGAAGATTTTACTGGACTAGAACCTGAGGAATTAGACAAATTAATTAGTAAATTAATAGATGAGGATTTAAATAATAAGTAATAATAGCAAACTAAACCAGCATAGTATCCAATATAGGATTTATGCCGGTTTTTATTTTATACTCAATTAATAATAAGAATATTTTATTATTAATTATTTAATAGAATCTTCTACAATTCTTATTAAATCCACATCTATTTCTTTTGAAAATTTTATTTTGGTAGCCGCTACATCATAATCATTTTTATATTTTAAGTATTCATCATATAATTCTTTTTTTGTAACGGTTTTATTTTTACCATCATAGACTTTTGTTTCTTCAATTCTAGCTACAATGCTGTTTTTATATATTATAGTATCTATATTTATTGTAAATTTATTAATAGGATGACCAGAACCAACACCACTGGTTAAATAAGTGTATATATTATTACCTTTTATATCAAAATAAAACTCCATGTAATCTAAATTTCGAAATTCGAAGACTCTTTCATCTGCAATACTTGTAATCAAGAATGCCTGTAACTTTATATCTAATTTATCAAAGTTATTTTCTATTGGGGTTATAACCTCTCCTCTTAATTCTCTTTCAATGTTTTTAGATACTGAATTTTCTCCACCAACAATAATTACATTTTTAATATTATCGTTATTGTCTATAAATGATTTTGTTTCTTTAGATAATGTTTTAGAATTTGTTAATAATATTACGCCATTGTTCATACTAGCCACTGGTGCAGAAGCTAGTGCATCCGGATAATCATATCCATGAACTAGGACTACAGTATTAATTTCTTTGTTTAATTCCTCTTCATATGCTTTAGCTATTTCAACAGCTGTTCCTTCTCTATTAGAACCTGCGTACCTTTTCTTTTCTGTAGTTGACTTTGTAACGCTATTAGTACCACCCAAAGCTACTGTATGAGCTGAACTAGTATTGCCTTTTTCAATTGGTATCAAAGGAATAAAATAATTAAGCTGAGAAACAAAAGGAGCTGCACTTAATGCATCTGCATAATTATTTGCATCTATAGCTGCAAATTCAGTCCAGTTTGTATCAATCCCTAAATGTTTTGCTCTTGCTTTTGCAATTTCTTGAGCTGTATAAGCCTTATTTCTACCAGCTAATCTTTCTACAGAAACACCTAGTTGTTTCAGAGAATTTTCCACTGTAGAAGTTCCACCTAACAAATATACTTTTTCAACTTCTAGTCTTTTAATTTCAGTTGTTACAACGCTAGGAACTGAATTTTTATTTACCAATAGTACCGGTGCTTCAATCTGAGTTGCTAAAGTTCCTCCGACAAGAGCGTCAGCAAACTTTTCTCCGCTTGCAACTACTGCATATTTACTTCTTTCAAATGTTTTCTTACTAGCTTCTACGGCTGTTTCATATCTACCACTGCCAGCTATTCTTTTTACATTTAATTTTTTATTGTCAGCAAGCGATGTAGCTGGTAACAAAGAACTAAATGTAAATGTTAATGCAAGCATTAAACTTAAAACTTTCTTTTTCATATCATTCTCCTTTACTTAAATATAATTGTTATTAGAAAATTAATTATTTAATCCCAATGTTTAATACATACCCAAATTAAAATAAAATTATTAATTAGAATATTTATGTATTTAATTATAGTAAACATGATAAATGCTTAAAATATTTTCTTATTATTAAAGAATGAAAATTAAATATACATGTAACTTTATTACAAGAGAAGGATTAAAAGTTTAATTGATATGGAAAAAACAATGTTTTCTAAAAAAATTAAAAGAAACATTTTTTTAACAGCGTTAATTATAATTATTCTAGATATTATCTTTTTTATAATTGAATAATATAATGGAGAAATTACCTTATGTTACATTATTCATAGATTAACTTTTTTTTATCCATGGTAAGTTGTATAATTTTACTTAATTTAGTATTTGGAGATAAAGATTAAAATAAGAAAATACAGTAATACTCTTTTAAATATAACAAGTATTACTGTATTTTTAAAATTTAACCAAATAGTTCATTTAATGATTCTGCAGCATCTGATTTTTCTTTTGGCATTGCATGAGTATATATATTCAATGTAGTTGCTATGTCAGAATGGCCCATTAATGTTTGAACTACTTTTGGTTCAACCTTATTTTCAATAGCCTTGTAGCATAAGTATGTCTTATTCCATGAAATTTCACATAGGTATTTCTAATTCTTTTAATTTTTTAGCAAAAAATCTTGGAAGCCTTCTTGGTTCTAATGGTTCACCTAATCCGTTTTCGAAAATAAACTTTTCATCTTTATAAGTTTTTCTATATCTCATAATTCTTATAGCTTGTTCACTTTTATGCTTTTTAAGTTCTTTCATTAAAACAGAGGGGATAGGAACTATTCTATTACTACTTTCTGTTTTAGGTGTTTGCATTAACAGTTCAGCATGTCTTGTTCCATCATTATCTACTACATTAACTTGTTTTAATACTTTATTTACGTTTAAAGTTCCTTCTTCAAAATCTATATCAGTCCATTTAAGTGCAGTTAGTTCTCCTAGCCTTAATCCTGTACCAAATGCAATTTTAACTGCTAATCCATAGGTAGAGTTGTCTAAATTTTCTAAAATGGTTTTTTGCTGTTCTAAGGTAAATACAGGGTATTTTTTACAGGTGGAGCTTTGGGTATGGTAACAAAGGAACAATAATTTTTTACTACTAAATCTTCTTTTATAGCATAATTTAAACATGATACAATTATTTTCTTGTAGCTATAGTTTTTTCTTTCACTATTTTATTTATATACTTTTGAAAATGAATTGTTTTTAAGTCTAATAATTTAAATTTTGCAATAGGGGATCCTTGAATATAGTTTCTATAGATACCTTCGTTTCTTGCAAAGGTGGATGGTTTCCATTCAATTTTTTTATATTGATATAACCAGGTATAACAATATTTTTCTAATGTGGTTTCACTATCTGCAGAAATTAAGCCTAAATTTAATTTGTATTTATATTCTTCCATTCTCTTAACAACATTATCTCAATTATAACTACAAAATGATTTTCTTTTAGGACTGCCATCTTCATTGGTTCCTATAATTAACTGTGCCTTATAATACTTCTTATTATTTCTTAATTCGACAAAGATAGTTCCATCAGCATTAGCTTTACTTCTTTTCTTAGCCATAATATCCTCCTTCATAAAAATAGGGGATATATGATATAATCCTATTGTGGTATTGGGATGTATATCTATATATCCTTATATTATAAAGTCCTTCATGTTACCGCATGAGGGGCTTTTTAATTTATATCTTACTTGTGATTTTCAATATAATCTTCCATTAAATATTCTGCTGAACCAAAATGCTCATTTGCAGTTGCCTTATCATATTCTTCTTTATGTGCTAAATATTCATTATACAAATTTTCTTTAGTCACTGTTTTAGATGGAATATCTAATTGGCTCCATTCATACCAACTAGAATGCACTACTCCGTCTAAATATGTTATGCTGTCTTTTCCAACAGTAAACTTGTAGATTGGGTGAGCGAGTCCAGCTCCACCATGTATTTGAGTATATAATGTATTTCCATCATAATGGTAATGAAAAGCCATACCAAATGGCAACTCTTTTAGTTCTTCTAGTCTCCAGTCACCAGTAATACTAGTGGCAACATATGCCTGTAATCCTTTATCTAACTTATCAAAATTATTTTCTTCTACTACAGGTGGTGTAACTTCTCCTCTTAATTCCCTTTCAATATTAGCTGATACTGAATTTTCTCCACCTACTATAATTACATTTTTTATATTGTCATTATTATTTATATAATCTTTTGTAGCTTTGCTAAAATTAGTTGGATGAGTTAATAATATTGCTCCGTTATTCATACTTGCTACTGGAGCTGAAGCTAAAGCATCTGGGTAATTATATCCATCAACTAATACTATGGTATCTAATTTTATATTTAGTCTACCATCGTAGGATTCAGCAATTTTAATAGCAGTTTCTTCTCTATTGGAACCTGCTAATCTATATGCTTCTGAAGCTGTTTTAGGTACTGAATTTGTTCCACCAAATACATATTCATTCACTGATTTACTTAAATCTTGACCGATATAAGGAATCATATGAGTTTTTTTCATAGATCCTACAAAAGGAGCAGCAGCTAATGCATCTGCAAAATTATTTCCGTTAACCATTGCTATCAAAGGATTATCTTCAATAAGTCCTGGCATTTTTTCAAATTCTTGTTTTAATTCACCGATTTTTTTAGCTGTTTCTAATCTGTCTTTTCCTGCTAATCTTTCAACATTTGTTATTCCGGTATTTAATGTAGATTCGACAGACTTAGAGATAGTATTTGTACCACCCAATAAATATACCTTTTCTACTCCAAGTCTCTTTATTTCATTAAAAACTGCATTAGGAACAGAGTTTTTACCAACTAATAAAATAGGGGCTTCTATTTGAGTTGCCAAAGTTCCACCTACTAATGCATCAGCAAAGCCTTCTCCACTTGCAACTACTGCATATTTAGATGTTTTAAATGTTGCCTTGCTTGCTTCTACTGCTGTTTCATATCTTCCTGAACCTGCAATTCTTGTTACATTTAGTTCTCTACTATCTGCTAATGATAGATTAGATAATAGAGTAGTAATACTTAATGTTACCGCTAATACTAAACTTAAAATTTTCTTTTTCATATAATTCTCCTTTATTTAAATATAATTATTATTCTAAATTATCAATAGCATATTGAGCTTCTTCAGCTGTAAATTTTTCACCATGTTCTGATACTAATTGATCATATATGGCTTGTTTGGACATTGACATAGTCTCTTGATAACTTTCTGCTTTTTTGAGTGCGTTTTCTTTATAATTAGTTTCTAAATTATCAATAGCATAGGTTGCAGCTTCAGCAGGGAATTTTTCACCATGTTCTGATACTAATTGATCATAGATACCTTGTTTTGACATATGCATTGTATCAGAATATGATTTTGCTTTCTTTAGAGCAGACTTATATTCTGTTGGTATAGCTTCAGTTGGTGCTTCTGTTTCCTCATTTCCTTGCTCTTTTGTATTTTCTTCAGTAACATCTTCATTATTTACGGATATTTTAACTCCTGTATTTTCTGAACCAGTTATTTCTCCATAAACTCCAATTGCAACTATTATTACAATTAATATGAACCACCATCTTTTATAGAATGGCTTCTTTACTTTACTTCTTGACATACAAATCCTCCTAAATAAATTTATTTAAACACACTAAGTATGTTTATTACAAAATAACATTATACATAACTACTTTTCCGACTATTTTAACTGTAGTAAAAATATCTTCTGTTATATCAAAAGTTATATCGGTAAATGATTCATCTGTTGATTCAGGTCTAAATATAATTTTAGTATCGGTTTTGTAGAATCTTTTAACAAAACAATTATAGTTATCATTAAATACAACAATATCTCCATTTTTTAAATCACATAAAGGAAAGTTTTCCAGTATTCCAATAAGACTTTCATTTGGAATAATTTTATTCATAGAATCTCCGTTAACTTTCATAATAATAATGTCTGGATTGTTTGCATATTTTCCTAGAAAATTATTAGGAATAGATATGCTACTGTATTTTTGTCCTTCCATATTTTCTAGATTTCCTGCAGAAACAGGATCTGGTATGTATTTATATGAATTAATTGTTTCTACTTTTCCAATTATTTCATTCTCTGGTTTTGTTAAGTCTTTAGATATTAGATAGTCTATATCAACATTAAAAATTTTCGATAATTCATGCAGTTTTTCTAAGGAAGGTTCAGAAATTCCAGACTCCCACTTTTGAATAGTGGTATATGATTTATATCCAAGTTTTTCGGCTATATAATCTTGAGACATATTCTTTTTTTTCCTTAAAAATCTTATATTATCAGCTAATGTCATAATTTGTCTCCTTTTCATATATGTTAATATACGCTAGAAAATAATTCAAGTATATTTCAAAGAAAACCAATTTACCTGAAAATATTTCAAGCCACGATTAATACTTGAAGTATATTAATGCAACACATAATTGTACTACAAAGAGGTAATGAAAATAACAGTGCTGAAATGGAATCTATTAAACGATTAATTAAACAAAGAGGTAAATAAGTTGAGAAGAAACTGGAACAAATATAGGGCTATTAGATGTGAATGTGATGGTATTAAGTTTGATAGCTTAAAAGAAATAAATAGATACAAAGAATTAAAACTTTTAGAAAGAGCTAAGGAAATATATAAGCTAGAATTACAGCCTAGGTTTTTAATACTAGATGGTTTTGAATATGAAGGAAAAAAGGAAAAAGCAATTTATTATGTGGCTGATTTTCAATATATTACAAAAGATGGTTATGAAATAGTGGAAGATACTAAAGGATTTAAAACAGATGTATATAAAATTAAAAGAAAGATGTTTTTATTTAAATATGGTGAGAGATTTATATTTAGGGTGGTATGGCAACCCTTTTTTAGACAATTTCATGTCAAACACTTCCTTGAATTTCTTAACAACTATAAAATATTTCCAAGAACTAGTCTAAGGTAAAGGTGTTGCCCAAATTAAAAAACGTAATTTGCCATAGCCTAAACCTTGAAAATATTTTTATCTATTTATAGAAATTCAACTTGTCATATTTAATTTTTTGTATTCTAGAGGACTTAGATATCCCAAAGAACCGTGTATTCTATCATTGTTATACCAATAAATATATTTTTCCAGTTCATATTTTAATTGTTCTAGATTCTTGAATTTGTGTTGATAAATTAATTCGGTTTTTAAAATTTTATTAGTTGCTTCACTTATTGCATTGTACCCTCGCTATGCTGGGGTAGACCCTCATGAGGATTACCTTTTCTACTTAAAGATCTTTGTATCTTAAAGATTTTTAAAAGGTCATCTATTATTTTATTATCATATTCACTCCCTCTATCTGAATGAAATAACTGTATTTTACTTAATGAGTATTTAGAACTAAGAAGAGCTTGTTCGATTAATTTTGTGGATAGGCTATACTAAATAGGACAATTTCATTCCGAACATGATATATTAAAAGAAATGGGAGGAATTGAAATGTCTAAGAGAAAATACTATGAAGAGAATTTTAAAAAGCAAATAGTAAATATATATAATCAAGGAAATCATACCTACAGAGAGTTAAGTGAGCGGTATAGAATCTCTACGTCTACCATTAGGCAATGGGTTGTAAAATACAATAACACGCAATCTTTTAATGCTAAGGACAATAGGACGGACGAAGAAAACAGAGTAATAGAATTGGAGAAAAGGCTAAAACAACTTGAAATGGAAAATGATATTTTAAAGCAGGCAGCACTACTACTGGGCAAAAGATAGACCTAATTATTTCTAACAAGGAGAAATACAGTATTAGTGCCATGTGCAAATTTTTAAAGGTCAATAGAAGTTTGGTATATCATCATATAAATAATGAATTATCCCTTAAAAAGACAAAAAATAAAGATATCGAATTAGTAAATCTTGTGAAGGGAATTTTCAAAGATAGCAGAAATAACTTTGGAACTAGGAAAATAAAAAATGAGTTAGAAAAACTAGGTTTTTGTGTATCTAGAAAAGTAATCTCCAGAATTATGAAAACAAATGGACTTGTTTCTAATTACACAGTAGCTCAATACAAAGTCTACAAGAGCACTTGTAACGAGGCTAAAATAGAGAATATAGTAGATAGGGATTTCAATGACAGAGACTCTTTAGAAGTAATAGTAAGTGATTTAACATATGTGAGAGTAGGCAAATCCTGGAACTATGTATGCCTCCTAGAAGATCTTCATAATAGAGAAATAGTTGGGTATTCTGCGGGTAAAAAGAAGGATGCAGGTCTAGTTGAAAAGGCAATTTTCACTTGTAAATATCCATTAGATAAAATGAAAATATTCCATTCCGATAAAGGAAAAGAATATGACAATATAAGCATTGATGAAATACTGGATGCTTTTAAAATTGAGCGCTCACTTAGTAGTAGGGGTAATCCCTATGATAATGCAGTGTGTGAGGCACTTAACAAGGTATTAAAAATTGAGTTTAAATATCAAAATAGATTTGAAAATTTGAAGAGTTACAAATGGGGTTGGCAGAATATGTCTATTGGTATAACAATGTTAGAATACACGGCTCTCTAGGCTATATGACGCCAATTGAGTATAGGAATTTGAATATGGAAGTATGGATAGCTGCATAGTTATTTGTGTTCGGTATAAAACTGTCTAAAAAAAGGTTGCCATTCCAAAGCTAAGTCAAACAAAGATTAAATCAGATCTTTATTCTTTAAATTTATCATCGTATCTTTTTACCCTTACCGATCATGATTTCACTTCTTGTTTTTATTATTTAGATTCTATCATGTTTGGTATAAAACTGCTTTATTTAGTGTAGCCTATCCAAAACAACTCAAAAATTATGAAACAAATAGATAAAGTGGTAGATAAAATAGTTTCTCTTGAAAATAACGATAATAGATTTGAAGAAGTAATAGAAAGCTTAACAGATGCTGTAAAAGAAGTAGTCACTACTAATAGAATTATGGCTGATACTTTAAATAAGATAGATTTCTATAATAGGGAACTTCATAAGAAATCGGATAGGATTTATGATGAAATAACTAAGATTGGGAGGTGATAATTTGACAATAGGAGTTGATTTATCTCAATGGAATAGTAAAAGTAATATTGCTCAAGCAAAGAAAGCAGGATTAGGATTTGTTATTGCAAGAGCAGGAAGTGGTGTTATACATTAGATAGTAAATTTAATGATGTATATAGTCAATGTAAAGCAATAGGAATGCCTGTGAGAGCATATTGGTATCTTTATGCATTAAATGTGCAACAAGCTAGAAATGAAGCTAATATATTTGTTTCAAGATTAAAAGAATCAGAAAAACGGGATAAATAAACAGCAGAGGATGTATTTAACCAAGCATTAACTGAAGTAAAGTTTCAATTAGGAAAAGAAGGTTTAGAATTATTAAATGAGAAGGTCGCTGATGTAGATATATACTTAACTTCATTAATAGAGTCAATAGTATACGAAACAAAAGCTAATGAAGTAGAGGGTGTAGGTATAAATAAAATATTGGAATTAGCTAAAAGGGAAGTAGATGAGGATGGGGTGGATTAAGTTCCACCTCTTTTTTTGTATAAAAATATAGGTTATTATATATTATGATGTTGAGTTTAGGTTATACAATAGTCAATTTACAACATGAGATATTTTGATAGATATCATGAGTATATTATAATCATTAATAGAGGAGTAAAAATGTATGAGTCAAGTAGTAGAAACAAATAAATTAATTTTTGGAATGGATATTGGCGACAATGAGTTTAGTTTTACATCTTCAATTGAAACTGCATTAATATCAGCTGAAAGTGAAATACAGAGTCTGAAAGAGACAATTACGTCAGTTGAAAGTCTCAGACCTAACTGTGATAAATTGGATTATGCATTGGCTGCTAGCTCAGGAGTTTTATGTGGTATTATTGATATTTTTTTGGTTGGAAAACCCAATAAGTCACAAAAAACAGATAAAATGAATTCACCAGCTGCTGATGTTGTTGATAGGTGGTTTGAAAAACGAATATTTGATTTTGCAAAACTTTGTGGATGGGATAGCAAAAAAGATGATTCACTTTCAACAGCAATCACCTTTCTTGAGGAAAAATTCGAAATTCCATATGATCAGCGCGGAGCTGGAGATTCAGGTAGTGACATATTCGGATTGACTCCTAGTAATCATCATTTTAAATCGCTTGGACATAATCCAACTTTGCTTGGTTTATTTTTTTCAATATTAGATCAGTTTACAAACCAATCACACTTTGTATCTGGAGGGGATGTAATATCGTTACAGAATGCTGATGGAAAATCTAAACTTAATGGTAAAAGTGTTCCTGCAAAATTATTTTCTGGATTTGTCAATTGGTTTGGACATTTGATTTCCGATGTATCTGGTTCATCAAGTAGTAAGGGTCGGGGCATGGGAATACCTTCTCCATTTTGGTCTTGGACTAATGATCTTATTGTAATAAAAAGATATTTGAATATACCTCCTTCACAGTTTGATAGCATAATAAATGAATTGGCTCTGAGTATTTATACAGAAGGATTCGATATCCGATTTCAAGCTACTCAGGCTATTCCAGTTTTTATTAATGAAATCATTACTAGATTTATGTATGCTATACGACGATTGATAAAGTATTTAGCAACAACAGATAAAACAGAAATTTCAGCATCTGATATGTGGAAAGCTTGCGAACCGTTCTCAAATGCCACAGTAAAAAGAATGCTTACAGTGGGACACGGTGTATTTTGTATGATAGATCTTAGCGATGCAACCATACGTGCATTTTCAAAAAGTAGTGGTGCTTTCAATATGAAAGAGTTTGCGCTTAGACTTAATATAGCAGGAGTGGGACGCTTCACCATTTCTTTGTATGGAGAAGTAAAGCGAGCTGTTTCAATAGGAAAAGCTGTATCCGAAGCTCAATTTGCAAGAAGAGAAATAGCCATCGTAGAAAATTATCTGAGCGGACTTTCAATCTTGTCTAAGATATATGACGATGAAAATCTTGTAGATTTTGTTGATGACTTTAAGAATAGTGATATGTATGTCCAGGCATTTCAAAAATCTGTCAAGTTGGCAGAACTTAGGAAGGTTTCTGATAATAAGATACTTAGGACAAAATCTGATATAGATTCATATTTTAGGGAGGGAGATAGACAATGAGTAAGAAAAAATCAAAATTAGAACGTACCCAAGAATTGACGGAATTAGCTATTAAAAAAACGAATAAAAAAATAGATGAGCTAGGTTTTTACACAAGTCAAATATATGATGAATTAAATACTATACAAAAAATCTTTGATGATATCAGAAATGTCCCTAGTGAAGAATGGTTGAAATATGAGGAGCTTAAAAAAATTCGTTTAAACTGGAAACAACAGGCAGAAAAAATTGAAACAGATTACAAAAATACTGTAGCAAAGAATGCAGGAAAAGGTGCAGCAGGTGTAGGGATAGGAGTTGCTTTTGCAGCTTTAGGACCTACAGCTGCAATGGGAATTGCAACAACGTTTGGAATTGCATCAACAGGAACAGCTATATCTACATTAAGTGGTGCAGCAGCTACTAATGCAGCATTAGCTTGGTTGGGTGGAGGTGCACTTGCAGCTGGTGGTGGGGGAATTACCGCTGGAAGCATAATAATGAATCTTTTTAGCCCCATTGGTTGGATGATTTCTGGAACTGCACTTGCAAGCAGTGGATTTCTTCTATGGAAAGGTAAAAATGATAGGAATCGCTTAGAGAATATCTTCATTCTTATTAGTAAACGTGATGTTAAATCATTTGAACTGGCTATTGTAGAAATAAATGAGCGTATAACTCGCATTAAAGATGAAGTTCAAAAACTTAATAACGCAATAGAAAGAATAAAAGAATTTGGACTTGATTATAACTTAATGCCGGAGGATATTCAGTACGAGTTAGGTTCTTATGTAAATTTAATGAATTCTTCTACTCAATTGCTAATTAATCCTATACTTGGACTACAGTCAAAATATACCGAAGATGATTTTAAGACATACAATTCTTTTGATAAAAACAAAGTTGATGATAGGCTTAGGTCTTTAATAATTTACCTTGCCAATCTTTTGTATAAGATAACCCTTGATGATAAAGACAAAACATTATTATGGAAGTCTTTCAAAAGAAATAAGGAGTTTTTGAAACTAGTAGAAATTTCAAAAAAGGATTTTGACTTTTCAATTATTGAAACAGTAACTGATGCTCTTCAACAAAAGTACCATTCTGAAAAAAATTAATATTATTGGTGCTAATGTAGTTGCATGTAATTTTTTAGTAAATTATATTACAATATGGATAATTAGCATTGGAGATATGTATGATTAAAAATATTCAAGAACTTATAAATTAATATCAAGTTAGAAAAACATAAAATCAGAAAACAGAATTCATAGAATGGTTAAGCAGCATCTATTAATAACGAATTAATATTTATACAATTATTGGAATTATATTAAAATGAATTAAAATAACAAAAAATTAAATTAAATTAGTTTAAAAAATAACGGTTCTTTGTCAAATGGTGTTGGTATACAATAAAATAACAAACTACTTTTATATTAGGCAGCTATATAGCTGCCTGATAATTTTCTATTGGCTTCATTAAATTTTTAATTATAAAAACTCTATTTCTAAAATTATAAAATGACCTATATCCAAAAGCTATTCTTTTTATACTTTTAATAAGATTATTAGTACCTTCCAAGGGTCCATTTGTAATGTCCGTACTTAAGGTGTTTTTCACATATTCAAAATATTCTAACAAAGTGTTTATAGCTACTTTCATTTGTTCACTTACTGTGTCCTTAAATAAAGTTAAATGTTCCCTTAATCCTTTAGAATTTTCACATCTAATATCAGATAAAAGAATTTGATAAACTTCATATGTTTTCTTTAAATTATCATCAACAGCAATAGTTTCATTTACTACATCAGATGTGCTTTTCCACTTATTAAAATGTGTCCATTTACTAAAGTGGATTATATCAAGTTTAGAAGAATCCTTTTGAATTAGCTTCCAATATCTTTTTAGTCTTTTATATTCAATAGAGGAAGTAAAAGTTTTTCATTATTTCAATCCTTGTTTTTAACAAAGCTCTGCCAATAAGATTTACAATATGAAACTTATCTAAAACTATTTGAGCATTAGGAAAAACATCCTTAATTAATGACATATAAGGTTTATATATATCTATACAAATATATTTAACATTTGCTCTAGCTTTACAGGTAAACTTTCTAAAATATTTAGTTAAATAAGGGAGAGTACGATTTTCAACAATATCCATAATATTAAAATTCTTCCTATCACCATTACAAAAGATAAAGCTCATACTGCCCTTAGCATCTTTAGTGGATTTGAATTCATCAAAACACAAAGTTTCAGGCAGATATGACTTGTTAACTCTAAAAGCCTTATAATTAGCCTCTAAAGAACGACTAACGGTATTAGAAGATACGTAATTTAACCTAGCAATATCCTTTTGACTTATTTTCATAGTTAGATTTTCAGTTATATGTAATTTTACCCTATTTGAAATAAAACAATTTTTCTCTACAATATTGGTTTTTGCTGTAAAAGTATGAGAACATTCTTTACAAAAAAATCTTTGTTTTCTTAATTTTAAAATAGTAGGATCTCCATTTAGTGGAAGAAGTTTAATATTTGATATTTTATTTCCGTGCTTAATAATTGCATTCTTGTCCATATTCCCACAAATTGGACAAATATTAGGAGTATAAGAAAGTTTAGCGTCTATAACTTTATATATTACATTGTTCTTTCTCATATTATTGCTGAATTTAATAAATTTAATATTCTTATCTTTTATTCCTAAGAAATCTAAGATATAATTACTAGTAGACATAATGACCTCCGATTGGTATTTTGTAGTGAATTTATTGTATCGGAAAAATGGTTGTTATGTCTCTTTTTTTATAAAAAAATGGTGCTGGAGAAGATTTTCTTTTTTCTTCACCAACACCATAAATTATAGAACCAAAATTAATTTTCAGCAGGTAGCACACTTATGCAAACTAAAACCCCTCAAACATTATAGTTTAAGGGGTTGTTTTTCTTATGGAGGCGGCACCCAGATTTGAACTGGGGATAGAGGTGTTGCAGACCTTTGCCTTACCACTTGGCTATGCCGCCATATGGAGCGGAAGACGAGATTCGAACTCGCGACCCTCGCCTTGGCAAGGCGATGCTCTACCACTGAGCCACTTCCGCATTGTGTTGGTGCCCGGAGCCGGAATCGAACCAGCGACACGAGGATTTTCAGTCCTCTGCTCTACCGACTGAGCTATCCGGGCGAATAGTACATTTGACTACCAATTTATGATACAATAACTTTTAAATAATGTCAAATATAATTTTGGAGATGTTAAATGTTTAATTTTTTACAAATTGTAAACTATACCGAAAAAAATTTTAATGAAGATACATACTTTGTTTCAAATGATTTTGCATTTGTTATAGATGGAGCTTCTGCAATTACCAATAAAGATAATAGTAATTATATTGTCCATAGTTTTGTTAATAATTTCAAAAAAAATCTTTCTAAGGAACTTTTTAATAAGGAAATTTCAATTGTTAAGGCTTTAGAATTAGCATTGGAAAACACTTTAAATTCAAAACTTAAAGATGAATATACTTTCAATGATGTTTCTGCAGCGATTTCCATTGTAAGATTCATAGATGATTATTGTGAAGTTTATACTTTAGGTGATTGTAGTGTCTTGTTAGAACTAGATAATACTATTAAAACTTTTAAGTCAAAAGATATTGAATTACTCGATAAAAAAGTAATTGATAAAATGAAAAATATTTCTATTAAGGAAAATATTAGTATTCTTGAAAGTAGAAAACATGATATTGTTATTAATCATCTTAAAAATAATAGGTTATTAAAAAATAAGGAAAATGGTTATTGGATATTAGACACTACTGGTATAGGTATAAAAAATGGATTCTATACAAGAATAGAAAAAGATGAAGTTAAGGGGTTTCTAATTTGCAGTGATGGTTTTAGTCAAGTCTATGATACTTTAAATATTTATTCTGATTTAAATAAGTTGTTTTTAGATTTAAAAATATTTTCAATTAATAAGGTTTTATTTACTATTTTAGAAAAACAAAATAATGATAAGCTTTTAAATGAATTTCCAAGATTTTTTAAAACAGATGATATAACAGCTGTTTATATAGGAGGAATGAATGAATCCCTTCGCATTTAACAGGAGAGTAAGGGCTGTAATTATAAGTTATAAATCATCTAAACAGTTTAAAAACTTACTTAATGATTTGAAAATAGATTATATTGAAACAATTAAATGTAAAGATTTAGACCTTCCTGTTGATGATCATCCGGATATGGTTATTCATCCAGTAAATTATAGTACTTTTGTCGTTTATAATGAACATTTTGATTATTATTTAGATAAAACAAAAAAATATAATATTAATATTATTAAATCTAAAGAAAAGTTAAATCCAAAGTATCCTAAGGATATTTTATTAAATATTTCAAGATTAAATAATTATTATTTTTATAAAAAGGATTTTATTGATGAAAATTTACAATATTTACTGGATAAAGAAAATACCGGGATTACGGTTAATCAAGGATATGCTAAATGTTCATCGATGATTATTAAAGAAAATACGGTTATAACAACTGATTTAAAACTTCACAAAATCTTTTTAAACCTTGGACTTAAATCCTATTTGCTAAATCCTAATTTTATAGATTTATCAGGATATAATACTGGTTTTATTGGAGGAACTTGTGGTAATATAGGAAAAGATGAAGTAATTTTTTATGGGAATTTAAAAAAATATAAGTATTATGAAGAGTTAAGAAAAATTTTAGAAAGAGAAAAAATTGATTATTATTATCCCAATGTTGATACTTTTATAGATAGAGGTTCAATTATAGGAATTTTAGGAGGTTAATATGAGTATAATTCAACCAAGTGTTTTACCGGGAATGATGGAATTATTACCCGAAGATCAGGTAGTATTTAATAAAATGAAAAATATTATTGAAGATACTTTTAAGAAATATGCATTTTTACCAATTGACACTCCGGTTATGGAAAAATTGGAAATTTTACTAGCTAAAGGTGGAGGAGAAACAACTAAACAGGTTTATACTTTAAAAAAGGGTGATACAGACATAGGATTAAGATTTGATTTAACCGTTCCTTTAGCACGATATGTTGCCCAACATTTTAATGATTTAACTTTTCCTTTTAGAAGATATCATATTGGAAAAGTTTATAGGGGAGAAAGAAATCAAAGAGGTAGATACAGAGAATTTTACCAATGCGATGTAGATATTATTGGAAACAATAGTATTTCCATATATAATGATGCAGAGATTCCATCTGTTATGTCAGAAATATTCTATAAATTAGGATTAAAAAACTTTAAATATTTATTTAATAATAGAAAAGTTTTAAATGGTTATTTTGAGTTTTTAGGTATTGAAGATTTTGTTTTTGCATTAAGGACTATTGATAAAATAGAGAAAATCGGAGTAGATAATGTAAAAAAAGAGCTGCTAGAGAATAATATTTCTGAAGAAACAATAGATAAATTGTTAGATTTTCTATATTTTAAAGGTAGTAATGAAGAAATATTAGAATATTTAAAAAATTTGAATATGGACAATGATCTATTTAAAGAAGGACTTGAGGAACTGGAATTAGTTTATTATAATATGATAGCCTACGGTGTTAATGAGGAGAATATAGAAATTAAACTCAGTATTACTCGTGGTTTAGATTACTACACCGGTTCTGTTTATGAAACGATTATTCCTGGTTATGAAAGTCTAGGTTCAATTTGTTCAGGTGGAAGATATGATGATTTAGCTGGAAATTATACTAAACAAAAACTTCCGGGAGTAGGCCTTAGTATAGGTTTAACAAGATTATACTTCCAATTAAAAGAAGCCAATTTATTAAACTTAGATGTGAAAATGCCTTTTGATGCAATAATCTTACCAATGAAAGGTTACGAAGGCGAGTCTATTGAATTATTGACTAGATTAAGAAAAAATGATAAAATAGTTCAAGCCTATATGGAAGGTGGAAAACTTAAAAAGCAATTTAATTATGCAGATAAGTTAAATATTCCTTATGTTATTGTTATAGGCGAAGATGAAGTTAAAAATAATTTTTATACTTTACGTAATATGAAAACAGGGGAACAAAAAACTGTTGATTTTGAATACCTTGTAAATAATATATAAAGCTGTGAAGGATCCAAGTAGTAAATTTAAACTTTAAGAGAGAAATAGACATGGCTGAAATCTATTTTAAGTAAATGAATTTATGAATACTAATCTGGAGCTAATTATTTAATTGAGAAGCAATTAGGGTGGAACCACGAATCTTTCGTCCCTACTATTTATTATAGTAGAGATGGAAGATTTTTTTATTACTTTATTTAATATTAAACTTGGAGGTAATTATGATAAAAATAACTTTACCAGATAATTCTGTTAGAGAATACAATGAAGGAGTTTTAGTAGGGGATATTGCAAAAGATATTTCTGAAGGTTTGGCAAGAGTTGTATTAGGTGCTGTTGTTAATGATAGAATTATGGGAATGCAAGAGCCAGTTAAAGAGGATTCCAATATTAGATTTGTTAAAATAGAAGATCCTGAAGGAAAAGAAATATTTTGGCATACCTCAGCACATATTATGGCATTAGCCGTACAAAGACTATTTAAAGATGTTAAATTTGGAATTGGCCCAGCAATAGACAATGGTTTCTATTATGATTTCGATACAGAACATCGCTTTACAGACGAGGATTTACCATTAATTGAGGCGGAAATGAAAAAAATTACTAAAGAAGGCCTTAAAATGGAAAGATATGAAATGTCAAGAGATGAGGCTTTGGCTTATTTTAAAGAAAAGGGAGAAATTTATAAAGTTGACCTAATTGAAAATTTACCAGAGGATGAAACTATTTCATTTTATAAACTAGGTGAATTTACAGATCTTTGTAGGGGACCTCATCTATATGAAATAAAAAAAGTTAAGGCAATTAAATTATTAAGTATTGCAGGAGCATATTGGCGTGGTGATGAAAACAACAAGATGCTTCAAAGAATTTACGGTATAACTTTTGAAAAACAAAAACAATTAACAGAATATCTTGATTTTTTAGAAGAAGCTAAAAAAAGAGATCACAGAAAATTAGGAAAAGAACTAGATTTATTTAGTTTCCACGAAGAAGGTCCTGGTTTTCCATTTTTCCATCCAAATGGTATGATTTTAAGAAATGAATTACAGAATTTCTGGAAAGATTTGCATATTAAGGAAGGTTATGGAGAAATAAATACACCAATTATTTTAAGTGAAAGTCTATGGCATCAATCAGGTCATTGGGACCACTACAAAGAAAATATGTATTTTACAAAAATAGATGATGAAGATTATGCTATAAAGCCAATGAACTGTCCTGGATCTATTTTAGTGTATAAGAGCAATATGCACAGCTATAGAGATTTTCCATTAAAGTTAGGAGAAATGGGTTTAGTTCATAGACATGAATTGTCAGGAGCATTACATGGACTATTTAGGGTAAGGTCTTTTACTCAAGACGATGCTCATATATTTATGTTAAAAAGTCAAATTAAGGACGAAATTTCTAAAGTAATAGATTTATGTGATTATATTTATTCTGTATTTGGATTTAAATATAGTGTAGAATTATCAACTAGACCAGAGGATTCTATGGGAAGTGATGAAGATTGGGAAATTGCAATTCAAAGTTTAAAAGATGCTCTGGACAGTAAAGATTTTGACTATACAATTAACGAAGGCGACGGAGCATTTTATGGTCCTAAAATAGACTTCCATTTAGAAGATGCAATTGGTAGAACTTGGCAATGTGGAACTATACAGTTAGATTTCCAAATGCCAGAAAGATTTGAATTGACTTATATTGATTCAGATGGTGAGAAAAAAAGACCTGTAATGGTTCATAGGGCAATTTTAGGTTCTATGGAAAGATTTATTGGTATTTTAATTGAACATTTTGCAGGAAAGTTCCCAACTTGGTTAGCTCCTGTACAAGCAAAAATATTACCAATTTCCGATAAATTTAACGAAAAAGCTTACGAATTAAAAGAAAAATTAATGGAAAATGGCATTAGAGCACAGGTTGATAACAGATCTGAAAAAATAGGTTTTAAAATTAGGGAAGCTCAGTTATTGAAAATTCCTTATAGTTTAATTTTAGGTGAAAAGGAAATTAATGAAAATAAAGTCTCTGTTAGAAAAAGAGACCTAGGAGATCAAGGTTCAATAGATACAGATGAATTTATTAAAAATATAGTGGAAGAAATTAAAACTAAAAGAATATAGTCTTTTAAACACCTTTAATCTTTTTTGGATTAATAGGTGTTTTTTATTACCTTTACACAATTATTTTACTATGATACCATAATAAAGTATAATGATAAATTAATTGAGGAGAGAAAAATGAAAAAAAGAAATTTAATTATGGTAATAGTATTAACATTGTCATTGTTTTTAGTTAGTTGTTCAAATAAAAATGAAGGTAAGGATGATGTAACAACAGATAATAACACATCTTCTAATACTTTAATTGTTGGATTTGATGCGAATTTCCCACCAATGGGTTTTAAGGAAACAGATGGTAGCTATACCGGATTTGATTTAGAATTAGCTAAGTTAGTAGCTGACAAATTAGAAATGGAGTTAGTACTACAACCTATTGATTGGGCTTCTAAGGATGCAGAATTAGATAGTGGAAATATAAATGTAATTTGGAATGGATTTACTAAAACAGGAAGAGAAGAAAAATATACTTTTTCTGAACCATATATGGAAAATAGACAACTTATAGTCGTAAATGAAGATTCAGAATTTAATGAATTAGAGGATTTAAAAGGTAAAAACCTTGAATTACAAGATAGATCAACAGCTGAATACGCTTTAGAAGATTCAGCAGAATTTAAAGAAAGCCTTGGTGAAGTTATAAAAGTTCCTGATAATTTAACGGCTTTAAACGATTTAGAACAAGGTTCAACAGATGCAGTTTTAATGGACGAAGTAGTGGCCAAATACAATATTAATAAAGGAAGAAAGTTTAGAGTTTTAGAAGAATCTTTAAAAGACGAAGAATATGCAATTGCTTTTAAATTAGGAAATGAAGAATTAAGAGATAAAGTTGACAAAGTAGTTAAAGAATTAGCCTCAGAAGGTGTATTAAAAGAATTGTCAATTAAGTGGATAGGCGAAGATAAAACTTTAATTAAATAAATAGAAATAAAAATACAGATATGATAATTATCATATCTGTAAATATTTTAAGTATTAGGTGATATATGTATATATTAAATATTTTTAAAGAACTTTCTAAAGGATTTTCAACAACATTTTTAATATTTTTACTAACATTAATCTTATCAATTCCTCTTGGTATGATAATATATTTTTTAAAACATAGTAAAAACAAGATAATATCTAGTATTACTAAAATTTATATTACTGTTATGAGAGGAACTCCTTTAATGTTACAGCTTATGTTTGTATTTTATGGACCTTTTTATATATTTGGGATGAGGTCACCAGATAGATTTTTTGCTGTAATAGTGGCTTTTGTTTTAAATTATGCAGCTTATTTTGCAGAAATATACAGAGGTGGATTTAAATCAATAGATAAAGGACAATATGAAGCTGCAAATATTTTAGGCTTAACGAAATGGCAAACATATAAAAACATTGTAATACCTCAAGTTTTTAAAAATTCTTTACCTGCAATGACCAATGAAATAATAACTTTAGTAAAGGATACATCTTTAGCTTTTGCAATTTCTGTAACAGAAACCTTTACCTTAGCAAAATCAATAGCTAATAGAGATTCAAATATGCTAGCTTTTCTTGCAGTAGGAATATTTTATTTTGTTTTTAATTATTTAGTAGAAAAAATTATGAATAAAATAGAAAATAGATATAATTATTATAGGTAGGTTATAATATGAAAGTATTAGAAATGAAAAATATTAGGAAGAGCTTTGGTAGTGATGATGTTTTAAAAGATATTTCTTTGTCTGTAAACAAAGGGGAAGTTGTGGCTATTATAGGTTCTTCAGGCTCTGGGAAATCAACTTTAATAAGATGTGCAGTTAATTTGGAAAAAATAGATTTTGGTGAAATAAAATATGATGATTTGATTTTAGCTGAAACAAGAAACGATGAAGTTATATATGCAAAAGCAGAAAATTATAAATTAATTAATAATAAATATGGTATGGTGTTTCAAAACTTTAACCTATTTCCAAATTTAAGTGTATATGAAAATATTTCTTTAGCATTAAAATTAGTACAGAAAAAAGATAAAAAAGAAATTGATAATATTGTAGAAAATTTAATCGAAAAAATGAATTTACAAGGAAAAGAGAAAGCGTACCCATATAGCTTGTCAGGAGGACAAAAACAAAGAGTATCAATTGCAAGAACACTTGCAATGAATCCGGAAATTATTTTTTTTGATGAACCAACTTCTGCCCTAGATCCGGAATTAACTCAAGAGGTGCTAAAAGCAATAAAAGCTTTAGCTAAAGAAAATACCACTATGGTTATAGTAACACATGAAATGGAATTTGCTAAAGAAATTGCTGATAGAGTTATATTTATGGATAATGGGTATATTGTTGAAGAGGGAGCACCTGAAGAAGTTTTGGTTAATCCCAAAAATGAAAGAACAAAGAATTTTTTAAATTTAAAATAGTGAGGTAGTATGAAAGTATATTGTTATCCTAAATGTAGTACATGTAAAAAGGCATTAAAATTTTTAGAAAATAATAATTATAATTTTGAATTGTTAGATATTTCTAAAGAACCCCCTTCTTATAAAGAGCTAGAAGAAATAATAAATAAGAGTGGATTAGATATAAAGAAATTTTTTAATACAAGTGGAAAACTCTATAGAGAGAAAAATGTAAAGGACAAATTGGCGGATATGACACAAGAAGAAAAAATTACTCTTCTTTCTTCTAATGGAATGTTAATTAAAAGACCATTGCTAATTAATGACGATGTAATTTTAGTAGGTTTTAAAGAATCGGAATACAAAGAATTAAAGAAGTGATATCACTTCTTTTTTTATAGTATAATTAATAGTATAATTTTTAATTTTAGGATGATAATATGATAAATGTAATAGAAGCAATAAAAATATTAAAAGATAATATAAAAACACAAACAGAATTTTTAGATGTTAGCCTCTTAAATTCTGAAGGATATGTTTTAGCTAAAGATTTATATTCAGAAATAAATGTTCCGGAATTTCCAAAATCTGCTATGGATGGTTATGCTGTAAATTATAAGGATTTGGAGAATACAAGAAAATTTAAAGTAATAGATGAAATATATGCCGGTCAATTTAAAGATATAGAGTATAAACCAAATACAGCTATTAGAGTAATGACTGGGAGTTTTATTCCAAAAGGCTATAATTGCGTTGTTAAACAAGAAGATACAGATTATGGAGTAGAATATGTAAGTATTAATAAAAAAGAAAAAGAATACTCGAATTATTGCCATATTGGTGAAGATATAAAGAAGGGAGACCTTATATTAAAGGCCGGAACAATTATTAGTACAATTCATTTAGGTGTTTTTGCTAGTTTAGGGCTAAATATGATAAAGGTTGTAAAGCCACTTTCGGTTTCTTTAATTTCTACAGGTAGTGAATTATTATATCCTGGAGAAAAACTTGAAAATGGTAAAATATACTGTAGTACTTTATTTACAATAAATTCATATTTAAAAAAATTTAATATTAAAGTTAATAATATTAAAATTGTAAAAGACAATCTTTTTGATATTTCAGAAAGTGTTGAGAAAGCCTCTCAAGAATCGGATATAATAATAACAACCGGAGGAGTATCAGTAGGAAAATATGATTTAATTCCAGAATTATATAATAAAATCTCAAATAATATTTTGTTTAAAAAAGTTGCTATGAAACCAGGCACTCCTGTTTCAGCTGCTTTAATAAATGATTCTATTATAATAAGTCTTTCAGGAAATCCCTTTGCAGCCTTAGCCAATTTTCAAGTACTATTTTGGCCAATTGCATCTAAATATTATAATTCTGAGGAGTTTAATAATATTGAACATGAAAAAATTGTAAAAAAGGGTTATTTAAAACCTAGTAAATTACAAAGGTATGTAAGAGCAAGGTACTATAATGAATATGTTGAATTAGAAGATATCCATTCATCATCAGTAATTTCCAATTTATTAAATTGTAATTGCTTAATAGTACAAAAGCCAGATACAGAAATTAAAGAAGGAGATAAAGTAAAAGTTATTTACTTACCATAATATGAATATTGGAATAGGAATTTTAGCCGGTGGGAAAAGTTCTCGAATGGGAGAAAACAAATCAGAGTTAATTTATAAAGGAAATACTTTTTTAGAAAATTTAATTCATTTATTTAAAGGTTATGATATTATTGTTTCTTCTAATGATAAAGATTTTAAAAAAATAGATAAAGTAAGATATACTGAAGATTTATATAAAAACATAGGTCCAATTAGTGGGATTTTAGAAATATTGAAGGCAAGTAAATATGAATATAATTTTATAACCGGAGTAGATATGCAAAATATAAACTTGGATTTTGTTAATTATCTTAAATCCTATATTTCTAGCGACTACTATATTTTTTCTGTTAAATCAAATAATAATATACATCCTATTGGAGCAATTTATTCAAAAAAAATGGTTCCAACTTTAGAAAAATATATTCATGATGAAAATTATAAATTAAAAGAACTTCTAAAAGAACCTTTTAGTAAAATAATAGATTTAAAATATAGTATATTTAATGATAATATATTGTATAATGTTAATACTAAAGAAGAATACTATAAACTAATTAATAACAATATAATTTCTATTTGTGGTAGAAAAAACTCTGGAAAAACTACTTTCATTGAAAAACTAATCTATATACTAAAAGAAAAAGGATATAAAGTATGTGCTATTAAACATGATGGCCACGATTTTAATATAGATAATAAAACCGATACCGGTAAATTTTTTAATGCAGGTGCAGATAGTGTGGCTATTTTTTCAAATAGAAAATATATGATGATTGAAAACAAGAAAATAAATATTGAATTTTTACTTAACAGACTAAAGGAGTTTGATTTAATTGTTATTGAGGGTTTAAAAGATAGTGACTTTGATAAATATGAAATAGTTCGCTTTAAAAACTCCACAGAAATAATTACAAGAAAACCTTTAAAGGGAATTGTTACCGATATTGAAGATTTTTCAAATAAATATGAAAATGTATTTAAATTGTCGGATATAGATAACTTTGCAAATTATATAATTGAACACTATATTAGTCCTAAACAATTAGTTTAGGGCAATTTTATTTGGTATAATTTAGTTGGTGATTAAATGGACAGGTTTTTTGAAATATTAAAGGATGAAAATCCTCAGTTAATTCTTACAATCTATGACTCTTTAGAAAAATTAGAAAAGAGTTTTAACATGGCTCAAACTTATGATTTAGACTTAAAAAATCATAAGGAAATTAAAGAGTTTTATGATAGTATTATTAATATTAAATCGTTAATACCCATTGAGGGAATACAACTTTCATTGGAAATATTATCTAATGAAAAGGTATTTTCTAAATCTGTAAATTTATTTCATGATTTTTCCTATACCAAACCAAAATCCTATTCGATTTATAGGGGAAAAAATATTGAGGTCTCATCTTTTAAAGAATTATATGAGCAAATTTTATTTTATTTATTTAAAATTGATCAAAGTAAACTATATTCACTTATAAATAAAACTAAGTACAATGGTAGAACAAGACCATATTTTGATAAAGAACCTAAAAATATGATTAATCCAATAAAAATCTCACATAATTTATATGCTGAAACTCATTTTAGTTCAAATAGATTTAGGGATATGTTAATTAAAATTTTCAACTTATATAATATAGATATTAATAATTTAAGAATATATATAAAGCAAGATAAAAAAGATAAATATGGTTATTATAAATAGGAGGACTATGAAATTTTTACACAGTGGAGATTTTCATATAGCATCTAGTTTTGAATACTCTTCTTTCCCAAAAGAACTGGCCATTGAAAGAAGAAATGACATATGGCGAAGTGTTGATAATCTCATTGATATAGTTAATAATAAAAAAGTGGATATACTACTGCTTTCAGGTGATTTATATAATGAAGAATACGTGACTTTATCAGATTTAAAAAGATTAAATGATCTTTTTAGAAAAATACCATCTACGAATATATTTATTATATTTGGAAATCATGATCCTTATAGAAATACTTCAAAATGGAAACTAATTGATTTACCAAGTAATGTATATTTGTTTAGAGAGGATAAAATAACTAAATTTGAATTTGAGGAATATGATGTTTATGGTATTAGCTACATAGACAATATTTTAAATAGGGATAATATTTTTGAAAATATAACTTTAAATAAATCTAAAAAAAACTTTTTACTTATTCATACAGATATAGTTAATACAAATTTTAAATATCAACCAGTTGATATTAATGAATTAAAGAGCATCGGTTTTGATTATATTGCTTTAGGACATTTACATAAACCAGGTGCAATTGCTGAAAACATTGTATATCCTGGTTCAATAGAACCTTTAAGTTTTAAAGAACAGGGTTTACATGGTGCTGTTTTAGGGGAATTTAAAGAAAAAGAACTTTTAATTGAATTTTTAGATATTTCTCAATCTGTTTTTAGTGAAGTAGAATATAAAATAAATGGAGAATTTAATTTTTATGAATTAAAGGATTTACTTTTAAATGATTGGATTTATCCTGATAAAAAAAATTATATTAGAATAAATTTAATTGGAAATTTACCTGAAGAATATGATATTGACATAGATGCTATTGAAAATGAACTAAAGGATCATGTAAAATATTTAGAAATTATAAATAAACTCGATAATAATCTAGATTTAGATAAGCTTCAAAAATTAAATGAAAACAATATAATAGGTGTTTTTATAAAGAATATGTCAGAATATGATATGGATGATTCTATAAATGTAGAAGCTTTAAATTTAGGTTTAAAAGCTCTTTTAAAGGAAGATAAATGAAAATAATTGAATTAAATATAATAAATTTTGGACAGTTTAAAAATAAAAATATTGTATTTAAAAATAATTTTACAATTCTACAAGGTAAAAATGAATCCGGGAAAACAACTGTAGTAAAATTTATTGAAGGTATGTTTTATGGATTTGTTAAACCTCATTTAAAAACTTTAAGATTTACAGATGATTACTACAAATATAAACCTTGGACTAGTGAAAAATATGAAGGTAGTATTATTTTTATTTATAAGTCAAAAAAATATAGATTATATAGAGATTTTATTAATAAGATCTATAAAATCTTTGATGAAAAAACAGGATTAGATATAACAAGGGAATTTGAAGAATATGAAGAAAGCAACTTAAGTTTTCCGGGAGAATATTTCTTTAAATGCAGTAGTGATATTTTTATAAATACAATATTAGTTGGTCAAGATAATATAGAAATTTCTTCTAATTCAACAAAATATATTTCAGAAAAAATAGCCGATACATTTAGTGAAAATAATGAAGTATTTTCTGTTGTAAAGGGGCTAAATAAATTAAATACATTTAAAAATAATATAGGAACTGAAAAATCTTTAAAAAAACCATATGGAATATTAAAAAGTAGGGAAAAGGAATTAAATGAAGAAATTATAAGTATAAAGAATAAAAAAAATCAATATGACGATTATTTATTTGAGTTGGATAAAAAAATCAAAGAGTTTAAAAAACTACGAAATGATATAGATTTATATAATAAATTAGAAGAATATAATAGACAACAAAAATTACTAAAAGTAGTAGAACAGAAAAAAAGTTTAGAAAAAGAGATTTCAGATTTAAAAAAACAATTAGAAGAATATAATAGATTAAAACTAATGGCAAATGACGATATTGAAAAATCTGAAGAAATTCTAGAAGAAATAAAATATATTCAACGTGAATTCAATGAATTATCAAAGGATAAAAAATATATTTATACTGAGTATAAAGAAATTGAAGATAAAATTATTTATGAAGATAAAAAAGCCTTTTATAAAAACGAATTAAACAAATTATCGAAAAATAAGAAAAATGTATTTTACCTTGTACTAGCTTCAGGACTTTTTTCGTTTTTAACTTTGATTTTCTTATTTATATCTAATTTCCAAAATATACTTGTTTTTATATTATTTTTCTTTTTAATAATATTTGGAATTTCTATTGGTATAATACTTTTTTTAAATAATAAAGAAATTAATATTATTGAGGAAATTAATAATAATTTCAATATAAAGCTAAATAAAAAAAACATTTTAAATTCAGATGTTTTAGAAACCGATAAATATATTTATGAAAAATTTGAAAAAATTAAAAAAGAATTAGATGAAAAAGATAGGGATATAGAAATTCTTTTAAATGATGAAGATTTTAAAAACGAAGAATTAAAAGAAATATCTATTAGAATAAGAAACAAAACTGGATTTGATTTAAGTAATCATTTAAAAAATAGAAATACCTTCATTGAGTTAGAAAAGGATTTAAACAATAAAATTAAAGAGCTAGGTACAATTAATAACAATTATGACACTAGATCCTTAAACAATATTATAAAATATGAAAAAGGATTTGAAAATATAAAACATTTTAATCTTAATAATGCAAAAAGCAATTCTGATTTTTTAATTAAAGAAATTGCATCTTTAGAAGAAAAGAAAAATTTTCTAGAAAATGATGTAAAAAGATTACCTGAATTAATTGAAGAATTAAGTCAAACAGAAGATGAAATTAGACAAACAAACGACTATTTAAAGTCTTTGGATATCGCTATTAAAGAAATTGAAAAAGCTCATAATGAAATTAAAACAAATTATTTACCTCGTATGGTAAGCTTTTTAAAAAATTATTTTGATTTAATCTCCGATTATAATATGACAATTAAAATCGATGAAGATTTAAATATAAATTTTAGTAATGATAAAATCGGTGAATTTAAAGATGTGAATTCTTTAAGTAGGGGAACTATGGATCAATTATATTTAGGTTTAAGGATAGCCTTGTCAAATGAAATCTTCAATGAGGAGGAATTTATAATTTTTGACGATGCTTTTAATAATTTTGATGATTATAGACTACTAAAAACTTTAAAATATTTAAAGAATATTAGTGAGAATAGACAAATTATTATTTTTACTTGTCAAGAAAGAGAAAAAAATTTATTAAATAATCTTCTTGAAAAAGAGGTTATTTATTTATAGGAGAAATATGATATATAGCATTTCAGATTTACATTTAGATTATACCGGTAATAAAACTATGGAATTATTTGGTGAAAATTGGGATAATTATGAAAATAGAATATTTCAAAATTGGAAAGAAGTAGTTAAAGATAATGATATAGTTTTAATAGCAGGTGATATTTCTTGGGCAATGACTATTAACGAAGCCTATAATGATTTAATTAGAATAGAGAATCTTCCTGGAAAAAAAGTGTTAATTAAGGGAAATCATGACTATTGGTGGAGTTCATTAAAAAAAATTAATGATTTGAATTTAAATAATATGTTTTTTTTACAAAACAACTCCTATGATTTTAATGGAATTTCTATTGTTGGAACTAGAGGATGGGAAGATTGTAATGAGGATTCGGATGAGTTTAATGTTTTTAAAAGAGAATTATTAAGACTTGAAATGAGTATAAAAACAGCAAAGACATGTAATAAAAAAATTGCAATGTTACATTATCCTCCATTTGATAAAAAAGGCATTCCTAATGACTTCCATTCAATATTAAAAAAATATAATATTGAAATTTGCATATATGGACATTTGCATGGTCCAGGACTAAGTAATATAATTGAGGGTACAGTAGATGGAATAAAGTATTTTTGTACTTCTAGTGACTACTTAAATTTTATTCCTAAATTAATATATTAACTTATTTTTAATATATAAAATTTAATAAGGAGACTAAAAACATGAAAATAATATACACAAAAAACTATGATGAAATGAGTAAAAAAGCTTGTGAATTAGTTGTAAAGCAAATTAATGAGAAAAAGAATTCCATACTAGGTTTAGCAACCGGCTCTACTCCGTTAGGACTATATGAAAAGTTAATAAAAGAGTATAAGAATGGATTAGATTTTTCTGAAATTTCAACATATAATTTAGACGAATACATTGGCTTAAGTGAAGATAATGACCAATCCTATAATTATTTTATGAATGAAAATTTATTTAAACATATTAATGTAAATAAGGAAAATATAAATATTCCTAGTGGTATAAATAATCCTGAAAAAGAAATTGATGACTATGAAAATAAAATAAGAGATATTGGTGGTGTTGATTTACAAATTCTTGGTTTAGGTTCAAATGGCCATATTGCTTTTAATGAGCCAAGTGAAGAACTTAATGCAAAAACAAGTATAGTAGAATTAACTGAAAGTACAATTAAAGCCAATTCAAGATTTTTTGAAAAGGAATCAGACGTTCCAACAAAGGCAATTTCTATGGGGATTGGAACAATATTTACTGCAAAAAAAATTATTATATTAATTAGTGGTAAAAATAAAGAACAAGCAACTGACTATTTGCTTAATAGTAATAAAATAAGTACCAATTGGCCGGTTTCCTTATTACAATTACATCAAGATACTACTGTTATAATCGATGAAAGTTCAGTTGGAGTAAAATAGTGGAGAGGGAATTAGAGTTTAAATTATTAGGACTTGACTTTAATTACTATGAAGAATTGTTAAAAGAAAAAGGTGCAACTTTAATTGCACATGAATTTCAAACAAATACTGTTATTGATTCAACAAATTTTCCATTAATTGATGAAGATTGTTATTTAAGAATTAGGGAAACTAAAAATCTATTAAATAACTTGTCAAAAAATGAGCTTACCTTTAAGAAGAAAATTAGAAATCAATATGCTAGAGAAAACTTAGAATATACTATTGAATTTGATAATAAAGAAAATTTAATTGAAATATTGAAAAATTTAAAATTAGACAAATATATTGTTGGAACAAAGGAAAGAACTTCATATAAATATAAAAATTTAAGAATTGATTTTGATATATGGGATAAGGATACTTATCCTTACCCCTATATTGAAATAGAAGCAAATACAAATGAAGAATTATATGAATTATTAAATGAACTAAATATAGATAAAAAACATATTTCTCTTAAATCAATAACACAATTACAAGAAGAATTAAGAAGATAGCTAAAAGCTCTCTTTTTTTTATTTTATTACTTTGCTATAATAAATATAATTGACATAAGGTAGGAGATGCTATGAGAGAGTTTGCTAAAAATTTAAAAAGAGTAGTAATAAAAGTTGGATCGTCCTCAATTACCCATGAAAATGGTGATATAAACTTAAGAAAGATATTTGATTTATGTTGGCAATTAAGTGATGCTAAAAATCATGGATATGAAGTTGTATTGGTATCATCAGGAGCAATTGCTGCTGGTTCTAAGAGATTGAACTTAAAAGATCGTCCTAATACAACTGCACTTAAACAAGCTGCTTCAGCAGTAGGACAAGTTGCACTAATGAACACCTATAATAGGATTCTAGGCGAATTTAGCTATCATGGTGCTCAAATTCTATTGACTAAACATATTGAAACAGATGAGTTAATGCTTACAAATGCTAAAAATGCTTTTAAAGAACTTTTTAATCTAAATGTTATTCCAATAATAAATGAAAATGATACTATTTCAACCTTTGAAATTAAATTTGGAGATAACGATACTTTATCTGCAATAGTATCTAGAATTATAGATGCGGACTTATTGGTTCTTTTATCTGATATTGACGGATTATACACTTGTGACCCTAGAGAAAATAGTGATGCAGAATTAATTAAAAATGTAGATACTATTACAGAAGAAATAAAAAGTTGTGCTCAAGGAACTAATTCTAAAGTTGGAACAGGTGGAATGGTTACAAAAATTAGTGCAGCAAATTTGTGTATGGAAAAAGGGATAGATGTAGTTTTAGCAAATGGAAAAGATATGAAAATAATCAAGGATATCCTTGAAGGAAAAGAAATAGGAACATATTTTAGGAGTAAAAAAAATGATTAATGAAATTGGTAGAAAATCAAAAGAATCTTCTTTTGATTTAAGTCTATTATCGACAATAGATAAAAATAATATTATAAATAAAATTTCCGATAATTTAATAAAATATGAGGAAGATATTATAAGTGCAAACAAAATCGATATAGAAAATGGAAGAAAAAATGGACTAAGTGAAGGTTTAATAGATAGGCTTTTACTAAATAAGGAACGTATTTTAGGAATGGTTGACTCTGCAAATAAGGTTAGGGATTTAAAAGATCCTATAGGAGCTATTAACCATATGGAAGTGTTGCCTAATGGACTTCAAATTGGTAAAAAAAGAATTCCAATGGGAGTAATAGGTATAATTTATGAATCAAGACCAAATGTAACATTAGAATGTAGTATTTTATGTTTAAAATCATCAAATAGCTTAATTCTTAGAGGTGGTAAAGAGGCAATTGAATCAAATAAAGCTATAGTGAAAATAATAAGAGAATCTATTAAAGAATTGGGTTTTAATGAAAATTTTGTTCAATTAATTGAAGATACTACAAGAGAAAGTGCTAATGCATTGATGAAATTAGATAAATGTGTAGATTTATTAATACCAAGAGGAAGTGCAGGACTAATAAAATCCGTTGTACAAAATTCTACAGTTCCTGTTTTAAAAACAGGAGATGGAAATTGTCATGTATATGTAGATGAGTATGCAGATATTGATATGGCAATAGATATTATTGAAAATGCTAAAACTCAAAGAATAAGCGTTTGTAATGCTATGGAATCACTTCTTGTGCATAAAAACGTAAGCGATGATTTTTATTCAAAATTAAAAAAGATTATTGATAAATACAGTATTACAGTATATGGAGATGAAATATCTAAATTTAAATTAGGAGATATTGAAGATGCTACTGATGAGGAATATGCAAGGGAATATTTAGATTATGCATTTTCTTTGAAGGTAGTTGATTCCATAGACGAAGCAATTTTGCATATAAGAAAATTTAGTACAAATCATTCTGAAGTTATAGTAACAAAAGATTATGATAATAGTAATAAATTTTTGAATTTAGTAGACAGTGCTTGTGTATATGTAAATGCATCAAGTAGATTTACAGATGGTTTTGAATTTGGTTTAGGTGCTGAAATGGGTATTTCAACACAAAAATTACACGCAAGAGGACCTGTTGGTCTTGAAGAACTAACATCAGAAAAATATATTATATTAGGAAATGGACAGGTTAGGTAGAAGATATTTTCTATCTGGATATTTAGGAGAAATGGATGTATAAATTATTAGCATTAGATTTGGACGGCACAACCTTAACAAGTAAACATATTATTGATTCAGAAACAAAAAAACATATAAAATTTTTAATAAATAAAGGAATAAAAGTTACTATTATATCAGGTAGAGAACCTAAATCCATAGTTTCTTTATCTGACCAAATTGGATTAAATGGATTAGTTGGTTCAATGAATGGAGCTATTATTACTACTTCCGATGGTGTTGATCATATTATGAATTTAACCTTACCAGAAGAACATGTAAAATACTCTATTGATTTGTCAAAGAGAATGAACTTTAATTCAATACTCTTTATAGAAAATGATTCCTTTATTGCTTCTAAGAAAAATGAATTTGGAAAAATTATAGATAAATTTACAGATTATCCAGCTACAGAAGTAGGAGATTTAGATAAATTTTTAAAAGAAAACAATTTGTATAATAAAGTAAATAAAGTTGCAATTACAGATGAATATGAAAATTTATTAAAATTCAAATCGGTATACGAAAAAAATAATAACTCCTCAAAATTATTTTTTTCCCTACCATTTTTCTTAGAAATAAATAGAAATGATATATCTAAAGGAAGAGCTTTAGAATATATTGCAGATTCTTATAATATTAATCGAGAAGAAATAGTTGCAATTGGTGATGGTGAAAATGATATAGAAATGATACAATATGCAGGAAAGGGTGTAGCCATGAAAAACGCCATGACAGGATTAAAGGATGTTGCTGACGAAATTACCGATTCTAATGACAATCATGGAGTAGTTAAAATTATAAAAAAATACTTTTTATAATTTGACATTTTTTTTTATAAATGGTATTGTATTTAAGGAAAAAAATTAAACAAATATTAATTTAAATGTCTGAGGAGGAAAGTAATGCTTAAAGGTAGGAATTTAATTGAAATTAATGATTTTACAAATTCTGAGATTATGGATATTATGTTATTAGCTCAAGACATTATAAAGAGTCCTGAGAATTTTTCTAATTTATGTAATGGAAAAATTCTAGGGACTCTTTTTTTTGAGCCATCAACAAGAACAAGATTAAGTTTTGAATCTGCAATACACAGATTAGGAGGGGATT